>NZ_JAIOKW010000037.1:0-57315 GCF_020093335.1 Pseudomonas fluorescens group sp.
GGCCAGGATGGCCCGTACTTTTATCCCTATTGCCAGTGAATGCCCATGGAAAATACTCCGGTAAATCCGCCCGCCTCCCGTGCGGAACTTCCCCCTCTGAGCCCGCCCTTTGTCACGCCTGATGATGCCGCCCGCTGGGCACATGAGCGCATTGCTCGCCACAGCCGTGACCGCGAGTACGGTGGGGCGATTTTCAAACGCGGTGGTCGGTTCTACGCCACCGAGCCGGTGCCGGACCAACACGTCATGTTCGATCACACCTTGATATTGCCCACCGATAAGAATGGCGATTTCGTGCTGCCCGAAGGCTATATGGGCGAGGCCTATTACCACTCCCATCCGCTGGCGCCCGATGAGGTCGCGCGGCAGAACCCTGGGATGACAGGCTCACAGGTAGTGATTTTCCAGAGCCTTTTTTCCATTCCCGACATGAGGTTTATCGTCGAACACCGAAAGACGGCACGCGCGCATTACCTGTCTGGGCCGAACGGCAGTTTGCTCAAGTATGTGAGCAGTGACTCGACCCAGGAACAGACCCTTTACCAGCAATGGACCGGCAAACTGCCGATTGAACAGTCCAGCGTTTTCGAACATCTGATCTGGCTGCTCGCCGAGGCGGGAGAGTTGCGCGTGATCGAGCCCATTGCCGAGTGGGGGGGTGTGCGTGGCAAGGTCACGCGGGCCTGGAAAGTCGGCAAGCCGGTCGCTCTGCCAGGCACCGTTCGGGAGCAACCCGCCTTCACTCAGGTGTTTGGCCGTGCTGAACTGGCTGTTCTGAGTGCCCTGGCGAATGCGCCGACAGCAGTGCCCGCTCGCACAATGGGGGTTGTGCTCAAGCACACCCAGAGTGAGGGTTATGTCGCCACCTATCCGCAGGCAACGGGTCAGCCGCTGTTCGCGCTCGAAGGCCTGTTCCCCAAGCGCCCGGACGGCAAGCCGAGGTTGCCTTCGCAATTGCGGCTCGAGGCGATTTATTACACCTCCAGGCCGGATGAAACCGCGTTTCCCAAAAGAGAGCCTTGGTTATACGCGCACTTTTTCACGCCTGCGGAAATGGTCGCGGCCATCACCCAATCGCGCCTGACCGCGGGTATTCAAGACAAAGCCCGCGGCCTTGCGCTGTACATGAAGGCGGAGGACGGTGCTCTGTTGCGGTTCAAACTGCCGGGTCTCGCTGAACACACCCGCCTGGCGCTGGTGCAAAGTGATGGTGTGCTCAACGACAACGGCGCTCAGGCAGCGCTCCTGGCGGGGACCCTTAGGCCGCGTGAGTACGTGCGTCGGGTGCTGGCCGCCGGTGACCTGTCGGTGGTGCAGCCCGGCGAACTGTGGCGCTATGAAGGTCTAGTGGATGACCGTTCGACGCTGTTGACCTCGTTTTATGAGGTGACGCTCAGTCGATCCTTTTTGTCGGCCGTCGACGCGGCGGTGCATGCCCACGAGCAGATCGGCCATCGACGCGATCGCTATTACGGCGGCTACTTGCTCAAGGGAGAGGACGGCCGATTTGTCATTACCGAACCGCTTGAAAGCGACGCAAACCCCTTCGACAAACCGTTGTTTTTCCCGGCAGGGGGCAAGGGCCCTTTGATCCCGCCGGAGCTCTATCAGTTACACGGTCGTTATGGTTCTCATCCGGCCTTGTCCATGGTTGACCCGGCCTGGGTCGAGCAGCGTGGTTGGACGCGGGATGATGCAATGATCAACATGCAGGCGTTTGCCGATGATGAAATCCGTGAGGTCATCCGGCAAAAGCGCGTGGCGTTCCTGTCGGGCTCTCAGGGGTGTTTACTGTCTTACACCCCGAACTCGTCGTCCCACGAACAGGTGCTCCTGGCGAACGTGGCGCCACAGGCTGGCGGCAGCCGAATCCGCCAGCACCTGAGCAGCGGCCTCATCACGCCCACTCAGTGGGTAACCCGCCTGGCCGAGGCGGGTGATTTCAAGGTCATTGAAGACAATGCGTTGTGGGGGCCACGCTCGGTGGTCTACAGCGACTGGACACCCAATTTCAGCTACGCCCCCAGGTCGGGTGCGCCGGATTACGCCACGTTCGGGGCGCTCTTTGGCAGTGCCGATGAGGCTGCCCGCAACCTGCATGCCCGGGTTCATGGCCGTAGTCTTGCCCATCAATCCTGTTTTAGCTTCATTCTCAGGCACCCGAAAAGCGACGAGTTCGTCGCCTCGCAGGTGGTTGGCGTGAGTGCCCGCTACGCGCTTTTCAACCTCAACAGTGTCTTTGCCTCCTCCGAAAAGCCCGGCGACTTCCGCTTTCCCGAGGGGTTTGTGCTGCATGCACTCTTCCGTTCCCAACAATGGCAGCCCACAGGCCTGGGGGCCGCTGACTCATGGCTTGCCCGCTATTTTGTGCAGCCTGGCGAGCTGTACGCCGCGCTTTATGACGCCAAGCGTCGGGGGGAGAAATACAACGACGGGCAGTACCTGCCGATTTATTTCTCGACCGACGAAGGCGCATTGCTGCGGTATGTGTCGTTGCCGTTTCAATTGGGCGGTGGGGGGCCGCTGGAGCGAAACCTCGAGGACACCATTGCGCAATTGAACTCCGGTGCCAAGACACCCGTGGAGTTCGTCAGGGAGACGGCCAAGCGGGGTCAGCTGACGGTCCTGCGGACCAGCCAGTATTGGGACAAGGAAGGCCTGGTTTCCCCGGATTGGAACGGTTACTCGGCCATGATACGTCGCCGCCTTGGCCCCACCTTTGCCAGTGCCGATGATGCCGCGCGCCATGCGCAGGCGTTGGTGGGCACGGTTCGGCAGCGGGCTTACGGTGGGGTGGTATTACGCCTCGCCAATGGTGCTTTTACCGCGACCGACCCACTGGCAGTGCCTCCCCAAGGGTTTGCCCGGAACTGGATTTACCCTGACGAAGCCATTTCGCAGGGGTTATATCCAGGCGGCGCTTCTATCGTCGCGCGCTATCGCTCGCGGTTGGACGTGGAGGTCGAGCTTTTGTTGGCCGCAGCACAAAAAGCCGTTTACAAAAGCATGCTGCCCAGCGCGGTGTTGGCGTATCTGTTGCTGCATGAAACGCAGGTCAAGCGCGAATACCTGTTCGGCCCGGATGGCTCGATTCTCAGCTATCAGCGCACGGACTCCGCCGAAGAGGCCGCTCTTAGAAGTCGCCTGGCTCCGCTGAATGCGGTCAGGGGCGATTACGCCGACAATTTTGTCGAACAGCAAATACGCCAGGGGACGCTGCTGCCTGCGGAGTTTGTGACCGAGGTCGCCAAGGCCGGTGACCTGCGGGTGATCAGTGGCAGCGTGCTGTGGGGGCCGGCGAGGTTACTGGTAGACACGTTCGTCTGGAATGTTGAGCAACCGCCGGCGCGGGAGATCCGCCAGGCATTGGCCGACCCACTGTGCAGCCCGTTGTATACCCGGGCCATCGATGCGGTACGCGCCCTGCAGTTGGGGTCGACCACGCCAGCGCAACTGACCTTTGGCTACGTGCTCAAATCAGCCAAAAAGCAGCGCTATATGGCGACTGCGCCGTTGGCCCGTGAGAGCTTCGTCAAGCTTGAGCAAGTATGGGTTGCTGGCCAGTTACCTCAAGGCTACGTGTGGGATGGCCTGTATTTGCAGGCGCCGACCGTCCAGGCGTCCAGTCTTGAGGGTGAAATGGCCAAGCACTTTTTTTGGCCGCAGGAGGTGGTCAACGCACTCAGCGCTGCAAAACGCTTTGGCAATGGCCGGGTGCTGACGCTGTACTTGATGTGCGCCGACGGTGCGCTGCTGCAGTATGACTTTGAGCGCAGTGCGTTGTTGTTCGAGATGCTCAACCAGGCGCCGCGCCTTCGCGCGAGCCTGCTCGATGGTTCGCTGAAGATGCAGGATTATGTCCGCAGTCTTGCGGCACGGGGGGACATGCAGGTTTGGGTGCGCAGCCCGATATGGGCCAGTGTCGGGAAGGTGGGGCTGGACTGGTCACCTAAAGTCGTGACGGGCCACTCGGACAGCGGGCCGTACGCTCATCTGTTTTGCGATGCGTTGTATTTCTATGCCGATGACGCCGCCCGCTCCGCGCAAAAGCGGGTGGGGCGCTTCAATGGCATCGAGTACCTGGGGGCGGTACTGGTGCCGCCGGATGAGTCCGGCTTTGTGGCACTGGAGCCGGTGGAGGATCGGTCACTGCCGTTTCCGGGGAGCCTGGCGCGTTTGTTTCGTCTCGCCGGCTTTGGACTCAACCTGACGAATGCCTACGCCCTGTACTTTTACAACATCGCCGCGATCCAGGCGTTTTATAAAGTCATCCCTTCAACCACCAGCCTGGAGGCGAAGGACCTGCGTTTGCTCAAGCGCTTCGCGTCGCTGGATGACTGGCGGCGTTATGTGTCGATTGTAAGAACCAACCTACCGGTGGCCGAGAGCTGCTACCTGGTCTGTCGCGAGGGCGCATTACTCAAGTATGTCCCTGGCCATACGCAGGAGGAGAGTGCGCTGCTCGGCCCAGGCCTGGCCCCTGATCCCAGTGTGCTGGTGGAGCGAATGAGGCGTGTGGGTAACCTGTCGGTATTGGAAACCGATGACTTCTGGACCCGCCGTGGCGTGTTGGGGCCTGACTGGCCCCACAACGGTGTGCAATCGCTGCCGGATACCGATGACACGCTGTATGGCCGCGACAAGGATGAACTGTGACGCGTGACCGGTATGACTCAACGCTTGCGCATCAAGCCAATGAAGAACAGCCCGCCAATCGCTGCCGTGGCGACGCCGATCGGTAGATCCTCGGGGGCGATCAGGGTGCGTGCGGCCACATCCACCCACACCAGGAACAGGCTGCCCAGCAGTGCGCACACCGGCAATAAGCGCCGGTGCTCGGCGCCCACCAGGCGGCGGGCAATGTGCGGCACCATCAGCCCGACAAAACCGATGGAGCCGCTGATGGACACCAATACGCCGGTCATCAATGAGGCAATCAGGAAGACGTTCAGGCGGACGGTGCGTGCGTTCAGGCCAAGGGTCACGGCCGTCTGTTCACCGGCCATCAGCGCGTTCAGCGGGCGGGCCATGCCGAGCAGCAGCACCAGCCCGAGCAGCACGCTCGCGGCGGGGATGGCCAGCAGCTCCCAGCGCGCCAGGCCCAGCCCGCCAAGCATCCAGAACATCACCGCCGACGCGGCGCGATGATCGCCCATGAACAGCAAGAGATTGGCGGCGGCCATCATCACAAACGACACCGCCACGCCGCACAGCAGCAGGCGATCACTCTCCAGCCGACCGTTGCGAATGGCCACCGCCAGCACCACCAGCATGCTCGCGAGTGCACCGACAAACGCAGCGATGGGCAGGGTCAGCAGGCCGATGACTTCACCCACATGCAACACCACGATCACGGCGCCCAACGTGGCGCCGGAGGTGACACCGAGCAGGTGCGGGTCGGCCAGCGGGTTGCGCGTGACTGCCTGCAACACCGCGCCGATCAAGGCCAACCCCGCGCCGACCAAGACACCCAGCAACAGGCGCGGCACGCGGATCAGCCACACGATAGGTTCCTGCCCGGCCGACCAGGTTGCCTCGCCGATGCCAAAGGTCTTGTACAGCAGGATTCGCCCCACTACCTCCACCGGCACCCGCGCCGGGCCGAAGCCCAGCGAGACCACGCAAGAAACCAGCAACACCGTGCCAAGGGCGACGAGCAGCAGGGCGTAGCGACGCGTGATCATTCGCCGTGGAACCCCTTGGCCAGGGTTTCAACGGCCAGCACGTTGTCGATGCCCGGCGTGGCCTGCACGTAAGGGATGACGATAAAGCGCTGGTTCCTGATCGCGTCCACGGCTTGCAAGGCCGGGTTGTTCAGCAGGAATTGCTGTTTCTGTTCGGCGGTGATTTCGCTGTAGTCGACGATCACGATCACTTGCGGGTTGCGCTCCACCACGGTCTCCCAGTTGATGCGGGTCCAGCTGGCGTCGACGTCATCGAGGATGTTGCGCCCGCCGGCTGCTTCGATCAGCGCCTGGGGCATGCCCAGACGGCCGGACGTCATGGCGCGGTCTTCACCGCTGTCGTAAAGGAACACCCGAGGCTTATCGGCCGGCAGGTCCTTTTGCACGTCGGCGACCTGTGCCTGCATCTGCGCGATCAAGGCAGTGGCGCGGTCCTGCACATCGAAGATTTTGCCCAGGTTGCGCAGGTCGTTATAGGTGTCGTCCAGAGTGGCGGCCGGGCGCTTCATCACAAAGGCGCACGACTCGGTCAACTCATACACGTTGATGCCCAGCGGTTGCAGGGTGTTCGGCGTCAGGTCGCCGCCCACTCGCATGCCGTAGTCCCAACCGGCGAAGAAAAAGTCCACGTTGGCATTGAGCAGGGTTTCCACCGACGGGTACTTGCTCGCCAGCTCTGGCAAACCATCGAGCAGGTGCGCCATTTCCGGCGTCACCGACTTCCAGCCGGAGACCCCGCTGTAACCGGCCATGTGCGACTTGAGGCCCAGGGCAAGCATCATCTGGGTCATGTTGATGTCGTGGCTGACCGCGTGTTTCGGGGCTTCCTGGAAGGTCACGTCACGGTTACAGCTCTTGATGGTGACGGGGTAGTGGGTCGCTTCGGCGAACGCCTCGGCGGCGCTGAACAGCAAGGTAACGGCAAGCAGAGCGCGCAGGATCATGGTGGGGTTATCCAGGTGATTCGGGGGTAGTCGGACAAGGGGTGGGTGTCGATCAGTGCTTCGACGCCAAACACGTCGCGCAGCAAGGCGGCGGTGAGCACCTGATGCGGGGTGCCGCTGGCGACGATGCGCCCGTGGTTGATCACGTACAGGCGATCACAGAATGCAGCCGCCAGGTTGAGGTCGTGGATGCTGGCCAGGGTGCCGATGTTCAGGCGTTTGACCAATCGCAGCAGCTCCAGTTGATAGCGCGGGTCGAGGTGGTTGGTGGGCTCGTCGAGGATCAGCAGTTGCGGTTGCTGGGCCAACGCGCGAGCCAGAATGACGCGTTGTTTTTCACCGCCGGAGAGGGTGGCGAACGCGTGGTCCTCAAAGCCCTGCATGCCGACCGATTCCAGGGTCTGCTGAATCATCTTCTGGTCGTGCAGCGTGTCACCATCGAACAGGCCTTTGTGGGGCGTGCGGCCCATGGCGACCACCTCATCCACCCGCAGGCCGAAGGCGTCGGGGAATTCCTGCAAGACCACCGCGATGCGCTGCGCACACCATTTGGCGCTCTGCTTCCACACGTTCTGATGCGCAAGCCATACGTCACCCTGCGCAGGCCTGCTGAACCGATAGGCGCAGCGCAACAGACTGGTCTTGCCGCTGCCATTGGGCCCGATCAGCCCGACAAACTCCCCGGCACCGACCTGCAGGCTGGCGTCACGCAGGTGGAACTGGTGATGGCAGTGGCCGGCAGGTGACCAGTTGAGGCCGGTGAGGGTGAGTGAAGTCATCAATGCTCTCAAGTCCACCACAGTGGAACGGTGTTTTGGTCATTTAGAAGGTGTAGTCCGCTGTGGCGAAGAGGGCGCGCGGCTCACCGAGGATCCATTGTTGGCCGTCGTTGTACTGGCTGACGGCGTAGGTGCGGTCGAACAGGTTGTTCAGCTGCAGGCCCAGGGTGGTGTTGCGCATAGCGTTCCACGACACGCTGGCGTCGACCACGGTGTAGCTCGGCAGCTCGTTCTGGTTGGCCATGTCGGCGTAACGCGCGTCGACATAACGCACGCCGGCACCCGCGCGGATGTCCTCGGTCACGGCCTTGCTCAGCCACAGGTTGGCGGTGCGGCGCGGTACGTCCACCGGGCGGTTGCCGTCGCGGGACACTTGCACGCCGCCGAGGTCCTGTTTGAAGTCGTCGTACTGCGCATGGACGATGGCCGCGTTGGCTTGCAGTTGCCAGGCGTGTGGCAGTTGCAGGTCGAGGCTGGCTTCCAGGCCACGTGATGATTGTTGGCCGACTTGCTGCTTGAGGTCCGGGTCGCCCGGCACGTCGGTGAGCAGTTTCTTCTTGACGATGTGATACGCCGCCAACGTCCATTCGCCGCGCTGGTCCCAGAAGGCCTGCTTGATGCCGACCTCGGTCTGCTTGGCGGTGGACAGGTCGAACTGCTGCTGGCCTGGGCTCAGGGAAATCAGGCCGCCAACACCGTCGGTGCTGGTGGCGTACTGGCCGTATACCGAGGTATCGGGCGTGATCGCGTAGACCAGGCCGGCCTTCCAGTTGTTGCCGGTGAGGGTTTTGTCGCTCTGGCTGCCGTCGCGCAGATCATCGCGGTCCACATGGGCGTAGTCACGACGGATGCCGGTGATCAGCGACAGTGAGTCGGTGAGTTGCAAACGGTTTTCCGCGAAGCCGGCGACGGTTTTAGTGGTGGTGGCGAACAGTGGCTTGAACGCGTTCTGGCTGTCGAACGCGGCGGGTGCCGGGTGATTGATATCGATAGGCTGACCACTCGCCAGCACGTCGTTGAACGGCGAGTTACTGGCCAGGCGGAAGCGGATGCGGTTGTATTCCACACCGGTCACGGTCTGGCTGTCGAGGCCGAACAGCGTGTGTTTGAAGGTGAAGGTCTGACGGTCGCCCACCTGTTCCTGATTGTGCTTGATGCCGAAATTACCGCTGCGAGTGAGCTGGCCGTTGGTGAAGTTGTAGTTCTCGGCGTTCTGCCAGCGGCGCTGGTTTTTCAGGTAAAACAATTCGTTGGTGGCGCTGACGCTGTCGTTGATCTGCCACTCGCTGGTCAGGCGCGTCCACTGGTCGTTGTAGTGCTGGGTGTCGTTGCTGACGTTGTAGTTTTTGTCGCGCAGACCCTTGTGCAACTGGCCGTTGATCAGTGGCGTGCCGAAGTAGTTTTGCGGACGCTGGTCGCCGTAGTCGCTGGCCAGGGTGACGCTCAAATTGTCCGCCGCCTGCCAGCGCAGGGCGCCACTGACGAAGTCGCTGCTGGCGTCGCCACGGTCGATGAAACCATTGCTGCGCAGGCGATTGAGGTTCAGGCGATAGCTCAGGGTGTCGGTCAGCGAACCGCCGCTGTCCAGGGCTTGTTGCTGGCGGTCGTAAGAGCCATAGCCCAGGCGGAGGTGGTTTTCGATCTCGCCTTCAAACGGCTTTTTCGGCACGGTATTGATCACCGCACCCGTAGCGCCTTCGCCGTACAGTACCGAGGCCGGGCCGCGCAGCACATCCACGCGTTCCACCGACCAGGTGTCTACCGGGAAGGTCGACGTGCCCATGCCCATGTACATGCGGTTGCCGTCGTACAACTGCATCACCGAGCCCTGGCCTGTGAAACCACGGGCTGACAACGACGTGCCGCCATCGCCCGGCGTGCCGGTACGGCTGATACCGGTGGCGCGGGAGATTGCGTCCTGAACACTGGCATCGCCGCGTGCGCGGATCTGCGCGCCGGTCTGGCTCTCGACACTGCCGGGGGTTTGCAAGGCCGTGAGATTCAAGCGCGAACCGGCGGTGGTCGGGGTGTTGAGGTCGACGTGTTCGTCGTCCACGGCGGTGGCGGTGACAGGGCTGGCGGGCAAGGTCAGGGCCTGGGCGCTGTTATGCAGGGCGAGCAGGCACAGGCTGGACGCGAGGTACTTGTTCATCGGTCGGTCAGTCTTCTTGGAGGGGTACTCGCCGCAGGGCGCGGCGAGCAACGATAACGCAGAAAGTGTTATAAGTTAACACTTGTTCGCTGCGAGACAAAAGTCCGCGCAAGGCTACAGAAGGGCTCTGTACCGGGCATCTCGCCTGTTTCATGCCGAACCTGAGGCAGATTCACGTTGGCCAAAAAAGCGTGACAGCACCAAGCAATCCAGCGCCCACACGAGGATCAGAGAGGCCCCCACCAGCGGGAAAATGATCGCGAGGGCGAGCATGATCACCATCGCGGTTTTCCACTTCGGCAGGTCATGCCGCAACGGCGGAACGCCCAGGCCGCCCGTTGGCCGGCGCTTCCACCAGATCACCACGCCACTGACCGCACTGAGCAGAATCATCAGGCAGATCAGCAGCACGATCAGTTGATTGACCCAGCCGAACATCTTGCCTTCGTGCAGCATCACGCCTGTCTCGGTGGCGCGGGCGACGGTGTTGTAGTGCGCCCAGCGCACATCGGCCAGGACCTTGCCGGTGTACTGGTCCACATGCAGGGTGGCGTCGTTGCGTGGATCGTTGGCAAACACCGCAACGGTGAACACGCCCTCGGCCGTGGTCGGGAAGGTGATGCTGTAGCCGGGCTCGACCTTGCGCGCGGTCGCCAGGTCGACCACCTGTTGCAGGCGCAAGGTGGGCGCGGCCGGCGCTGAGTGCATCGCGCCGTGGTTCATGTGTTCGGCATGGTCGCCGGACATCGGCATCGGCGTGTTTTCCAGGGCCCAGGGCACGGTCTGTTGCGTTGCGGTATTGAGCACTCGCGCCTGCTGGTCGGACTGCGGCACGTTGTTCCACATGGCCGCCGGGAACCTGTTCCACAAGTCGGCGTATTGCTTACCCCAGAAGCCGGTCCAGGTCATGCCGCTGAGCAGCATCACCAGCAGCAGCGACGCGCCCCAGAAGCCCGTGACCGCGTGCATGTCGCGCCAGAACACCCGGCCGCGACTGCTGAACCTTGGCCACAGCACACCCGCCGAGGACTTGCCCCGCGGCCACCACAGGTACAGGCCCGACACCACCAGCATCACGCCCCAACCGGCGGCGAGTTCCACCAGGCGATCGCCGAGGGTGCCGATCATCAGCTCCCCATGCAGCGCGCGGGCGATGGCTTGCAGGTTGTATTTGGCGTCCTGCTCACCGAGTACGGTGCCGCGATACGGGTCGATGAACACCGTCACTTCGCGGCCGCCGTTGTGCATCACGAATTGTGCGCTGCGGGTGGCGTCGGCCGGCGGCAGGTACTTGCTGATCACGCCGTTGGGGTAGGCGGCCTGGGCGCGTCGCAGTTGCTCGTCGGCGCTCAGGGCGTGTTCGGCGGTTTGGACCTTGAGCAGGTCGCCGTACATCAGCGGGTCGAGCTGAGGTTTGAACAGGTAGATGATGCCGGTCAGGGCCAGCAGCACCATGAAAGGGGCGACGAAGAGGCCGGCATAGAAATGCCAGCGCCAGGCCAGGTTGTAGAAGGATACTTTTTGAATGCTCATCGGGGGCTCCGCAAGGCTTTGAGTTTTTTGTGTCTGGTCGGCCGTCATCGGGGGCTTGCCCCCGATGCTCTTAGAAGCTCATGTCGACTTTGGTCCAGAGGGTTCGGCCTGACTCCTTGATGGCCTGCGGGTCACTGGCCGGGTAGCCGAACCCGGCGTTGCCGGCCAGGTTCAGGTGCTCGGCGTAGGCCTTGCCGAACAGGTTGTCGACGCCAGTGCTGACCTTGAAATGTTTATTGAGGCGGTACGCCGCGTTCAGCGAGAACACGCCAAAGCCGCCGCTCTTGTCAAAGTCCTTGCCGACCACGTTGCCCTTGTTCTGATCGATGCGATTTTGCGCCGCGACCACGCGCCATAACGCGCCGGCACTCCAGTCGTCTTCGCTGTAGGTGAGGCCAAGGCGTGCGTCCAGCGGCGGCATTTGCGGCAGCGCCTTGCCGTCGCTGCTGTTCTTGCCCCAGGCGTAGGCGAGGGTGGCGTCGGCCTTCCAATTGCGCGTCAGTTTGTACGCCGTGCCCAGTTCGCCGCCCATGATGCGTGCGTCGACGTTGCGCGCCTGGGAAGTGGTACCCATCATCCCTGGCCTGTAGTCGAACAGGATGAAGTCCTGCACCCGGCCGATGTAGCCCGAGGCCCAGGCTTCAAGCGCCTCGGCTTTGTATTGCGCGCCGAAGTCGAGCTGGGTGGTCTTCTCCGGCTTCACGCCGTCGAAGGCATTCACCGAACCGACCGCGCCGGTGTTGGGGGAAAACAGCTCCCAATAATCCGGGAAACGCTCCGAGTGGCCCAAGCCCGCGTAGAGGGTGGTGGGGCTGTCGGCCAGGTCGTGTTCATAGCGCGTAAAACCTGATGGCAAGGTGTCGGCGCGGGTGGCATCGGCGGTCGGGTTGGTGCGGGCGCTCATGCCGGAACCGGTGGTTTGCCGGAAGTCCTTGGCCGAGGCGCGATCCAGGCGTGCGCCCGTGATCAAGCGGTCACGGTCGGCGGCGTACCACGTGAGTTCGCCGAACACGCCGTAGTTGTGGAAGTTGGCGTCCTTGACCTTGGGCAAGTCCTTGTAGGTGTCGATGCCCATGCTGCTGCGCTGGCGGTGTTCATTGGTCTGCGCGTCCAGGCCGCTGATCAACTGCACATCGGCCCAGCGCCAGGTGGCCTTGATCCGCGCGCCGAGGGTGCGCCGGTCGACGTTAGAGGCCATCGGCCCGGCCATCATCCCGGTGCCCGACGGTGTGCGCAGGCTGTAGTTGTCCATCACATGGTCGGCGTAGTTGTAGTAGACCTGGGCTTCGACCTTGTCCAGCACGTCGCCGATGTTGGATTTTTCGAAGCGCAGCCCCAGGCTTTCACGCAGGAACTGCGAGCCGTCCATGCCACGCCCGGCGTAGCGTGCTTCGCCATCGCCACGGCCAGCGGTGAGTTCCAGCAGGGTGTCGGCATCGGGGGTGAAGCCGACCGCCACATCACTGTTCCACTTGTCGTAGCGCGAGGCGACGGTGTCGTTGTTGCCGTCCTTGTAGTCATCGGCATGGGCCTGGTTGCCGATTACCCGTACATAGCCCAGCGGCCCACCGGCAGCGGCATCGATGACTTTGTCGAAGCGCCCGTTGGAACCGGCCAGCACACTGGCATTGAGGCGCGTGCCCAACTCGCCGAATTGCTCCGGCTCGCGCTCGAACAACACGGTGCCGGCGGAGGCGCCGGGGCCCCAGAGTACGGTTTGCGGGCCTTTGATCACGGTGAGCTTGTCGTAGGTTTCCGGCGAGATGTACGAGGTGGGGGCGTCCATGCGGCCGGGGCAGGCGCCGAGCATCATGCTGCCGTTGGTGAGGATATTCAGGCGTGAGCCAAACATGCCGCGCAGCACCGGGTCGCCATTGGTGCCGCCATTACGCACCAGAGCGAAGCCGGGGATGGTCTTGAGGTAGTCGCCGCCATCGCTGGCGGGCACCGGCTGGCGTGGGTCCTTGGGGTTGGTGATCACGGTCAGTGGCGAGCTGGGGGCGATCGCGGTGATCACGGTGGGGCTCAGTTCATGCTCGTCAGCGTGAACCTGGGGAGCCAGTAATGCGCCGCATAAGGCAGCGAGCACGGGGGTACATCCCAAACGGGTGTCAGCAGAAAACCTGGACATGACAAATTCCATCAATCAATCGTAAACAACACGGCCAGCAGCCTGCGGCTGTCTGTCTAAAGTCGGCCGGGGTGAAGTAACGGTGTGAAGGGCTTACGAGGCGATGGGCGGCGCGCGGCTGCGGGCGCCGGGGAAGATGCTCTGCCGGGCATGACCCAGGCGCGTGGCGGGGGTGAGGGCATTGGCCGGTGGCGGGCTGCTCAGGGTAAAGGTTGAAATGCCACCGGGCAGGGCGGGGCAACTGTAAAGCAGGTCGCAATAGCCGCACTTGGACCAGAGGGCGTGGTGTTCGTCAGGGGCTTTCTTGTGATGGGCTTCGCCGTGCTCCATCGGCATGTCCATCGACATACCGGCGTGATGGTCCATCGGCATCGCTTGGGAAATCAGCGGACCGATAAAGATCATTAGCATGGCGAACAGGCTGATCCAACTGCCGCGTTTCAGGCGGGAGTGTGGGGATAACCTGGCGCGAGGGGCGCCCATCGAGTGTCAGTCTATTGAGGGTGTTTGTGCTCGTGGCCAGCCATGGGCGGCACTTTCTGCACCGACACTTCCACCTCGACCTTGCCGGCTTTTTCGAAGGTCAGGGTCAGTGGGAATTGCTTGCCGTCGGCCAACAGGCTGCGGTCTTTGAGACCCAGCAGCATCACGTGATACGCCATGGGCGCGAAGGTCAAATCACCCTTGGCCGGTACCGCCACGCTCGGCACTTGTTGCATCTTCATCAAGTCGCCCTGCATGACATGCTCATGCAGCTCGGCCTTGTCCGCCACGGGCGTCTCGACGCTGAGCAGGCGGTCCGGGCTTTCACCGGTGTTATGGATGACAAAATAGGCCGCGACAGTCGGCGCATTGGGCGGCAACTCCTGGGACCAGGGTTCACGGATCTCCAGTTCGCCGGCCTTGTAGTCCTCGGCATTGGCAGCACTGAACACCGGCAGCAACAACGCAGCCAGAAGCAGGGAAGATTTGAGCATGGCAGTTCTCCAGAACGGTTCTAAACGCAGTTCACTTGCGAAGAAATCAGGCCGTTGGAGAGGCGCGGGGGTTAAGGCTTGGCCATTGCTGGCGCGGTGTGGGCGTTTGCAGTTGGGGCGGCGGCAAGCTCTGCACGGCGTCGAAGCGCGTGAAATACAACTGCGGCACATGCCCCGGCAACGCCACCAACGGCGCCGAGCCGGAGCAACACCAGCAATGCTGCATGGTGGAGTGATCGTCCTGCTGCGGCGCCGGGATTTCCAGCTTGCCCAGGGCAATCGTCTTAAGGCTCGCGCCATTGGACGAGCAGAAACTGCCCCACAGCAATTGCTTGACCGGGTCATCCGCCTGCTGCATCGCACTGGCCATCGGCATGGCAAAGGCGTTGAACAGCACTGCAAGGCAGGCGATCCAGGCGATTGCAAAGCGGTGACGGGCCATGGCGGACAATCCGTAGGGTTAAACGATCAGGAGGGTATTTAGCCTGATCGGGGGGGATAAGTAAAAAGGGTGGGTGTGGTTTGGTGTCGCAGTGACTGGTTTGAGGATAGACGGGTAATCGAGTGGATGCCGATCTTCAACGCTGCACAGTTCAAATGTGGGAGGGGGCTTGCCCCCGATGGCGGTGGGTCAGCCACTGATTTGTTGACTGGGCTGACGCTATCGGGGGCAACCCCCTCCCACATTTGGCCGGTGTTCGGCAATGAATAGGGGCAAGCAGAAATATCCGACAGGCCTTTAAGGTTGTCCCTAGGACACTCAATCTCTAGTCTCCGTACACCGCAGCAAACTCAGCGGTCGGGCGTCGCGGCCCGAACGGATCAAGCATTGCCTCCTTTCAGTTGACGCTTTTTTATCGTCTACTGTGCGGCGCTATGGTGGCTGTGCGCGGGATACCTTCGGGTATGCCGGCTTCCTTGATCTCCGGTCCGCGAACCTGCGTACAGCTGCCACCCCTATCGCGTCGCGGCGATGAGTGGCAGCTCCACTTAGATTAAGGAGCTTCACAATGATCAAACCCACCCCAAATCCCCCCGTCCGGCTCTTCACCGTAGCCGACGGCTTCAGCACCGAAGACCTGCTGGTCAACCTCAGCGAAACCCTCGCCTCGGCCAATGCGCTGAGCTGTGATCTGGCGTTTGACCTGGAAGGCTCGAAACGAGAGGAATTGCTCGGCGTTGCGCAGTTGATTGAGCTGGCGCTGCTGCTGGCTGATCGTGTGCATGATGGTGTCGGGCAAACGAAAAACGCTGCGTGATGATGCAGTTCTAAAGGTGGGAGGGGGCTTGCCCCCGATTACGGTGTGTCAGTCTATACATCTGTGAGTGATCTACCGCTATCGGGGGCAAGCCCCCTCCCACATAGAATCGATGGTGTTTAGAGAGTGGTGATTGCCTGTAGAACCGCAGGCACAGTAGTGAATTCTCGATCCACTGCTGCCAACACCGGCCGCTTCAACACCAACACCGGCACCCCAAGCTCCCTTGCCACTTCCAGCTTCGGCTCCGTCGCGGTGCTACCACTGTTCTTGCTGATCAGCACATCAATCCCGCGCCGTTCGAACAACGCGCGCTCATCCTCGATCAAAAACGGCCCCCGCGCGCCGATCACTTCACACCGCTCATTCCCCGGATACACATCCAGCGCGCGCAGCGTCCAGAACTGCTCCGGCGGGATTTCATCCAGATGCTGCAACGGCTCGCGGCCCAAGGTGAATAGCGGGCGTTTGAACGGCTTCAACGCTTCAATCAACGACGCCCAATCACTGACCTCGCGCCAATCATCCGCCGCCTGCGGCTGCCACGCCGGGCGGCGCAATGCCCAGCAGGGCACGCCGCAAGCGCTTGCAGCCTCGGCGGCATTGCGGCTGATCTGCGCGGCATACGGATGGGTCGCGTCGAGAATCAGACTAATCCCCTCATTCCGTACAAACCGCGCCAACCCCTCAGCCCCACCATAACCGCCGACCCGCACCTGGCAGGTCAGGTCGGTGGGCACGCGCCCAACCCCGGCCAGGCTATAGATATGTTCCGGGCCCAATGTACGAGCGATGGCCAGCGCTTCAGTCACGCCGCCCAGCAGAAGAATGCGCGTCATAGCGGCTTGACCACTTCCAGCAAGGTAATCGGCAACGCCTGGCGCCATGTATCGAATTCCCCCAACGGCTGCGCCTGAGCGATATGGATGCGCGTCAGTTCGCCGCCATGCTGCGCACGCCAGTTCATCAAGGTCATTTCACTTTGCAGGGTCACGGCGTTGGCGACCAACCGTCCGCCCGGTCGTAGCTGTTGCCAACAAGTATCGAGCACACCGTCACGGGTCACGCCGCCGCCGATGAAGATGGCGTCCGGTGCTTCCAGGCCAAGCAATGCAGCGGGGGCCTTGCCGCGAATCAGTTGCAGGCCGGGCACGCCAAGGGCGTCGCGGTTGTGTTCGATCAGGCCTTGGCGGCCTTCATCGGCTTCAATCGCCAGCGCGCGACAACTGGGATGCGTGCGCATCCATTCAATCCCAATGGAGCCGCTGCCCGCACCCACATCCCACAGCAGTTCGCCGGGCATCGGGGCGAGGCGGGCAAGGGTCATGGCGCGCACATCGCGTTTGGTCAGTTGGCCGTCGTGCTTAAAGGCTGAGTCCGGCAAACCTGCAAGACGCGACAGGCGCGCAGTATGGGCGTCGGCCAGGCAGTCGATGGCGACGAGGTTCAAATCGGCGACCGAGGTGTGTTCCCACGAGTGCGCCAACCCGTCGATGCGCTGTTCATCCGCGCCGCCCAAGTGTTCAAACACAGACACACGGCTAGCACCGAACCCGGATTCGCTTAGCAGCGAAGCAATCAACGCCGGGCTGCGGCCATCATTGCTCAACACCAACAACCGCACCCCACTGGCCAGGTGCGCATTCAGCGCCGCCAGCGGCCGGGCCACCACGGATAACGTCACCACCTCCTGCAACGGCCAACCCAACCGCGCCGCCGCCAACGATACCGACGAAGGCGCCGGCAAAATCAGCAGCTCATCCGCCGCCACCTGCCGCGCCAAACTCGCCCCCACGCCATAGAACATCGGATCGCCACTCGCCAGCACACACACCGGCTCCCCGCGTCGCGCCAGCACCGGCTCCAGCGAAAACGGGCTCGGCCACACCTGGCGCTCGCCACGAATACACACCGGCAACAGGTCCAACTGGCGCTGACCTCCTATAATCCGCGTGGCGCGCAACAGGGCATGCCGGGCATTCCTGCCCAGCCCCTTGAAGCCGTCTTCACCGATGCCTACAACCGTCAGCCAGGGCGACATATGGATTCCTTGAACGACATCCGACGGGCAGGCTTTTCATGCCGCCGGACAAAGCAGGCATAATACCGCGCCTTTACCTGCAAACCGGTAGCCCCGTGAACCCAACGCCCGCTGTGAATACCTTGCGCCCCTCGGCTTGTCCGGGGTTGCTGCGTATCGTCCAGGCGTTGGATGGCGGCATTTGCCGGATCAAACTGGCCGGTGGTTCGATCACCGCAGCGCAAGCCCGCGCGGTGGCGGGTGCGGCCCAGGCCTATGCCGGCGGGGTGATCGAGGCGACCAACCGCGCCAACCTGCAGATTCGCGGGATCGGCGCCGAAGAGGACGCCTTGATCGCCAGGCTGCTGGCCGCCGACCTCGGGCCCCGCAACGCCGCCGGTGACGACGTACGCAACCTGATGCTCAGCCCCAGCGCCGGTATCGACCCGCAGATGCTGTTCGACACCCGGCCGCTGGCCGATGAAATCCTCGCCACCCTGCAAACTCATCCGCGTTTTCATCAGCTGTCGGCCAAGTTCGCCGTGCAACTGGATGGCGGTGAAGCGCTGGCGATGCTCGAACATCATCATGATCTGTGGCTCTCGGCGTTCGTGCGCAATGGCGAGACGCTCCTCGCGTTCGGCCTGGCCGGTTGCCCTGGGCTGGATGCACCGTTGGCGGCCGTGCCATTGGAGCAGGGCCATGCGCTGGTGGTGGCGGTGCTGGAGGCGTTTCTTGACCTCGCCACCCCGGAACACACCCGCATGCGTCATCTGCCTGTGGATAACCTGCTGAGCCGTTTGCACCTGAAGCTACTGCCGGTCGACGGCTTCAATCGCCCGCCCAGTGGTGCTTTGCTGCACCTTGGGACTTATCCACAGGCGCAAAAAAATCAGTCCTATGTCGCTGCCATCGCACCCTTGGGCCGCCTGGATTCGGCGATGCTCACGGGCGTCGCACAACTCGCCAGCGAGTACGGCGACGGCACCTTGCGTTTCACCCCTTGGCAGGGCGTGCTGCTGCCCAACGTTGAAAAGCCTCACGCCGTGACCGAGCGCCTGGCGCAACTGGGCTTCCTCTGCTCAGCTGACCAACCGCTGGCGCGCATGACCGCCTGCACGGGTTCCAGCGGCTGCGGCAAAGGCCTGGCCGACACCAAGGCGGACGCCCAGCAACTGGCCGCGCTCGACCCAGGCGTCGACGTGCACGTGTCCGGCTGCCCACGTTCCTGCGCCGCGGCGCACGTTGCGCCGGTGACGTTGCTGGCAGTGAGTCCCGGCCACTACGACCTCTATTTCCGCGATGCAGCCCACCCAGGGTTTGGCCGGCTGCACGCGCGCACCCTTTCTATTGAAGCGACGGGCGCCTTGCTGCGCGCTCGCCCACGGAGCAACACCGATGATTGATTACATCCGCGACGGTCAGGAGATCTACCGCAACTCCTTCGCCATCATTCGCGCGGAAGCCAAGTTGGACCGCATCCCGGCCGACTTGGAAAAACTCGCGGTGCGCGTGATTCATGCCTGCGGCATGGTCGAGGCCATCGACGGCCTGCAGTTCTCCGAAGGTGCGGGCAAGGCCGGGCGCGATGCGCTGGCTGCCGGCGCGCCGATTCTGTGTGATGCGCGGATGGTCTCTGAAGGCGTGACCCGCGCGCGCTTGCCGGCTAACAACCCCGTGATCTGCACCTTGCGTGACGACAGCGTCCCTGACTTGGCGCGCGAGTTGGGCAACACCCGTTCCGCTGCTGCGCTGGAGCTGTGGCGCCCGCACCTGGAAGGCAGCGTGGTGGTGATCGGCAACGCGCCGACCGCCTTGTTCTACCTGCTGGAAATGCTCGATGCCGGCGCACCGAAACCGGCGTTGATCCTCGGCTTCCCGGTCGGCTTTGTGGGCGCCGCCGAATCCAAGGCGATGCTGGCCGCCGACAGCCGTGGCGTGCCGTTCGTGATCATGCAGGGCCGCCTGGGCGGCAGTGCCATGGCCGCCGCCGCCGTGAATGCCCTGGCCACGGAGGTCGAATAATGCAGGCACGCGGACGTTTGATCGGCCTGGGCGTAGGCCCCGGTGACCCGGAACTGATCACCCTCAAGGCCCTGCGCCTGCTGCGCGAATCGCCGGTGGTGGCGTACTTCGTGGCCAAGGGCAAAAAAGGTAATGCCTTCGGCATCATCGAAGACCACCTGGTGCCGCAACAGACGCTGATGCCGCTGGTGTACCCGGTGACCACCGAGGTATTGCCGGCGCCGATGTCCTACGAGCAAGTGATCAGCGACTTCTACGACGCCGCCAGCGTCGACGTTGCCGCGCATCTGGACGCCGGCCGCGATGTGGCGGTGATCTGCGAAGGCGACCCGTTCTTCTACGGCTCCTACATGTACCTGCATGACCGCCTCGCCGAACGCTACGACGCCCAGGTCATCCCTGGCGTGTGTTCGATGCTTGGCGGCGCCTCGGTACTGGGCGCGCCGTTGGTGTATCGCAACCAGAGCCTGTCGGTGCTCTCGGGCGTGCTGCCCCATGAGGACCTGAAGCGCCGTCTGGCGGACGCCGATGCGGCGGTGATCATGAAGCTGGGGCGCAACTTCCCGAAGGTACGCCAGGTGCTGGAAGAACTCGGCCTGGCCGAGCGCGCGTTGTATGTGGAACGCGCCACCATGGCCAACCAGAAGATCGTGCCGCTCGATCAGGTGGAGCCGATGTCTTCACCGTACTTCTCGCTGATCATCGTGCCCGGTGAACGGTGGAAAGGTTGATGAGCCCGGCGATTGTCATCCTCGGCCAGGGCAGCCTGGCCACTGCGCGCAAGATCCAGCAGGTGTACCCCGGCGCCCTGATCCACGGCCTGGCCGGGCGTGTTGAAGGCGCGGACCAGACTTACAGCGAGTTCGGCGCGACCCTGCGCCAGCTCTATCAACACGGCACGCCGCTGATTGCACTGTGCGCTGCAGGTATCGTGATCCGCACCCTCGCGCCGCTGCTGCTGGAAAAGGGCGAAGAGCCTGCCGTGCTGGCCGTGGCCGAAGACGGCAGCGCCGTGGTGCCGCTGCTCGGTGGCCTCGGTGGTGTGAACGTCATGGCGCGGGACATTGCCGCTGCGCTGGACGTGGCCGCTGCGATTACCACCAGTGGCGAGCTGCGGTTTGGCACCTGCCTGCTCAACCCGCCCAAGGGGTATGAGCTGGCCGATCTGGAGCTGGGCAAGCGCTTCGTCTCGGACCTGCTGGCCGGCGAACGTGTGCGCATCGAAGGCGCGGCGCCCTGGCTGGACCAGGCCAACCTGCCCCAGGATCAGCAGGCACGCCTGGCGATTCACGTGGGCAGTGCCGAGCGTGTACCCGCCGCCAATGAATTGCTGATCTATCCGAAGAACGTCAGCGTGACCTGCCAGCCCGGCGCGCAACTGGCACAGCGTGTGCGCACGGCATTGCATGAGGCCGGCATCGCTGTGCAATCCCTGGCGTGCCTGCTGGCCAGCGATACGCAGATGGCCGAAGCGTCGTTGCATGAGGCAGCGTTGGAACTGGGTGTGCCGTTGCGGTTTGTCAGCGCCAGCCAAGAGGCCGATATCGTTATTGACGTCGCTGAGCAGCCTTTGGACCTGTCGCGCGTCGGACGTCTGCGTGGTCGCCTCGCCGTGATCGGCCTGGGCCCTGGTGCCGCCGAGTTGATGGTGCCCGCCGTGAAGGCTGAACTGGCACGCTGCACCGACGTGCTTGGCTACGAAACCTACGTGCGCATGGCCGGTCCGTTCCGCGATGATCAGGTGCAGCACTGCACCGACAACCGCGAAGAAATGCAGCGCGCGCGTCACGCCTTCGAGTTGGCAGCCCAAGGTCGCTCGGTGGTGGTGGTGTCGTCCGGGGACCCTGGCGTGTTCGCCATGGCCGCTGCGGTGATCGAGGCCTTGCACGCGTCCAGCGACCCGGCGTGGCATCAGGTCGACCTGCAAATCCTGCCCGGTGTCTCGGCCTCCCTGGCCACCGCCGCCCAGGCGGGCGCGCCGTTGGGCCATGACTTCTGCGTGATGTCGCTGTCGGACAACCTCAAGCCTTGGTCAATCATCGAAAAGCGCCTGGACCTGGCGTCCCAGGCTGACCTGGCCTTGGCGTTCTACAACCCGATCTCGCGTTCGCGGCCATGGCAACTGGGGCGCGCGCTGGAAATCGTCGCCCTGCATCGCACGCCGCAAACGCCGGTGGTGCTGGGCCGCGATATCGGTCGCCCGGGGCAGACCCTGCGTGTGACCACGCTTGGGCAACTGACGCCGGAACAGGTGGACATGCGCACCATGGTGCTGATCGGCTCGTCCACCACCTGCACTTTCCCCCGTGCCGGTGGCGGTGAGTGGGTGTACACCCCGCGGTGGTACGGCGAGAAACCCGCGTCCTGAAAACCGCCGCTGGGCTGCCTGAAAGCGCCGAATGACGCAGGGATTTTCCTGATGTTGTTCGGCGCTTTTTCTTTTTATGGCGACGAAATCCGGAAGCTCGCCAGGCACCCAGCGTGATTGCTGGGTGCCAGGGTTTGACGGGCCGCACCAAGGGGGTTTTATCGCCTGGGAAACCCGTCAGGCAGTGGACTAGGGTGAACATAAGCCTCGAGTTGGGGTGCTTGTGGAGAATCAAAATGGAGCGACATCACAAAAGGATCAACAGTACAAAAAGGCGCAAGTTGATTGCCGCCTACAAGTTGCCGGGAGCGTCAGGCACGCAGGCGAACCTACCGCTGGACACCGAGGACAACTTCAACGCGGCGGTGGTCAACAACAGCGTCATCTCATTTGCCGAAGGGCTGTCCGGCCTGAATCGGGAATACATCCGTAAAAGCTACCTGCTGGCCAGCAGCTACGTCAGCGATGTGTTGAAAGTCCAACGCGGTACCGAGGTCTGGTACGAAGAATTTATCAAGGTGATGATCAGCCTGGGCTGGCTGCCGGTACGCAGCCGCTTCGAGCGGATCTCCCGTTCGGGAAAAGGCCTGACGGTGCAATTGGCGGCGCTGAATATCATGGCCGCGCTGTGGGCGGCTACGTCATTGTCCGGAACGCTGCTCACCGTGCTGCCGAAACTGGCGGCCGATGCGTTGGAGGCGTTGAAGCAGACGCCTGCGACTTTCGAGTTGTTCAAACGCAACAGTTCGGTACACCAAGGCGGTGATTTCGGCCTGGCGTCTTGTGCTGAAACCGATGGTGAACTGATGATGGTGCTGGTGACCTACAGCACCCACGGTGTGAGCAAACAGGTGGGGTTGCCGTTCCTGGAGTGGGACAGCTCTTCGTTCGAAGCCTTCAGCGGGCAGACCTGCCTGGTGCTGAACACCTCGGTGGTCAACGAAAAAACCATCCAACTGATGCGCGAGAGCGCGGGAGACAAGGTGCAACTGGCGATCGCCAAGTACCGGATCTAGGGCACGAGGTAGCCGCGTACCCCGGTGAAAATGATTTGCGCGGCGAGGGCGCACACGAACAAACCCATCAACCGGCTGACGATCTGCAAGCCCTGGTCACCGAGGATACGTTCGATGCGGTTGGACAGGTACAGCACCACACCCACCGTGAGGCTGGCCAGGGCGATGCTGAGGATGGCGGTGAGTTTGTCATCCCAGTGCGGTTGACTTACGCCCATCACCAGCAGTGCACCGATGGTGCCGGGGCCGACGGTGAGGGGGATGGTCAGCGGCACGATGGTCACGTCCTGCTGCACGTTGTCGGTCTGCACCGCCGACTTGCCTTGGGCCATGCCCAGGGCGGAGATGAACAGCACACTGCCGGCGCCGATGCGGAAGGCGTCGACGGTGATGCCGAACACACTGAAAATTACCCGGCCGAACAGGTAGAGCAACACGCTCGATACCAGGGTGGCCAGCGCCACTTTCCAGGCCAGGCGCCGCCGCTCTTTACTGGAGTAGCCACGGGTAAGGCTGATAAAGCAGGACAGCACGAAGAATGGGCTGTAGAGCACCAGCATTTTCAGGTAGACGCTGAATAACACGTGGAGCATGAAGGGCGGCTCGCGGGCGGAAAAAGTGTGGGCAGTCTATCAGGCGAAACAAATCAAATGTGGGAGCTGGCTTTTGTGGTGAGCGGGCTTGCCCCGCGCTGGGCTGCGAAGCGGCCCTAAAACCCAACGCCGCGGAGTGCCTGACACAACGCGGCGTTTTTATTGGGGCCGCTTCGCAGCCCAGCGCGGGGCAAGCCCGCTCACCACAACAAGCCCGCTCACCACAATATAGGTGGGGTGTTGCCACGAACGTCAGGTCAGGAGGGCGCGTGTTCCGGCCTTTGTTGGCGCTGTGCCACCCAGAACTCCACCAGTTCCCGCAACTGCGACAGCTCCACCGGCTTGGCCATGTGCCCATCCATCCCGGCCTGGCGGGCGCGCTCTTTATGTTCCGTCAGAATGTGCGCCGTCAACGCCACCACTGGCGTACGAATGCGTTGGTGGCTCACCTCCCACGCACGCAGTTGCTGGGTCGCCGAGAAACCGTCGAGGATCGGCATTTCACAATCCATCAATACCAGGTCATAACGCTGGGCTTTCATCGCCTCCAACGCTTCCTCGCCATTGCTGGCGGTGTCCGGGTTGAGGTTGAGCTTGCCGAGCATGCCGCGGATCACTTTGGTGGAGATGCTGTTGTCTTCGGCCACCAGGATGCGGAAGTCGGCGGGCACCGTGACGGCTGCCGGTACGGCGAGGGGCGGGCGTGATTGCAACGTGCCTTTGCTGCGCTGGGTCAGTTCGTCGGCCAGGGTGGTCTTGAGCGTGTAGCCGGCCACCGGCTTGGCGAGGATGCGCTTGATCCCGCAATTGCGCGCGATGATCTTACTCGGCGCGTTGCTGATGCCAGTGAGCATGATCAGCAGGATGTCGTGGTTCAGGCTCGGGTCTTCCTTGATCTTCGCCGCCAGTTGCATGCCGGTCATGCCGGGCATGTTCTGGTCCAGCAGCACCACGTCGAAGTAGTCACGCAGGTGCGCCTTGGTGCGCAGCAACGCCAGGGCTTCCTTGCCCGAGGGCACGGCGCTGACGTTCAGGCCCCAGGCCGAGCATTGCTGCACCAGCACTTTGCGGCAGGTGTCGTTGTCGTCCACCACCAGCACCCGTGCGCCTTTGAGTGGGCCGTCGAGGTCGGAGGTCGGGTGCTCCAGGCGTTCCGGGTCCAGCGGCAGGGTCAGCCACAGGGTGCTGCCCTGATGGCTGCCGCTCTTGATACCGAATTCGCCGTTCATCAACAGGATCAATTGGCGGGCGATGACCAGGCCCAGGTGACCGTTCAGGCGGGTGGCCGAGAAGAAATTCTTGCTGTGCAGTTCGCTGTGCAGCAAGGCGTCGCGCTCGGCCGCTTCCATCGGCAGGCCGCTGTCCTGCACGGCAATGCGCAGGCGTGGCTTGGTGCTGCGGTCATCCAGCGCGACGACGATCAGCACTTCGCCTTCGTCGGTCTTCTGCAGGGCGTTTTCCAGCAGGCTCAACATGGCCTGGCGCAAGCGGGTCGGGTCGCCGCTGATCACACGGGGCACCTGAGGCTGGATAAAGCTGATCAGCTCGACGTTCTGCTGCTCGGCCTTGGCGCGGAAGATGCTCAGGCAGTCTTCGATCAGCGCATTGAGGTCGAACTGCACGTCATCCAGTTCGATCTGGCCGGACTCCAGCTTGGAGATGTCGAGGATTTCGTTGATCAGCGTGAGCAGTTCGTTACCGGCGCTATGGATGGTCTGCACATAGTCGCGTTGTTTCACCGACAGCGGCGTGCCCAGCAGCAGTTCGGTCATGCCGAGCACACCGTTCATGGGGGTGCGTATCTCGTGGCTGATCTTGGCCAGGAACTCGGCCTTGGCGGCGATCTCGGCGTTGCTCGCCGCCAGGTCGCGGCTGAGGCTGAAGCGCGCCTCGACAATCGCACGCTGGCGTTCGCCCAAAGCCAGGCTCATCAACAGGCCGCTGAGGCAGATAAAGGCCAGCAACGTGACGATCAGACCCTGTGGCGAGACCATCGTCAGGCCCAGCAGCGCCGGCAGGATGATCAGCGTACCGATGTTGAACACCACCATCGCGGCCACGAACAGGCGTGCCGGGCGGTAGCCTTTCTGCCAGTGATAGGCCGAGACAAACAGCATGCTCAAGCCGGCCAGGGCCACCAGGGCGTAGGTGATGATGTTCAGCGGCAGGGTGTTGACGAACAACAGCAGCAGGCCGCACAGCACAATGAACAGGATGTCGCCCATCAACAGTTTGTTCAGCGGGTGCGGGCCCAGGGGCATGAAGAAGCGGTAGGCGAACATCAGCCCGCACGGCGCGGTCAGCAGCAGCGCCAGGTAAGCGCCGGGTGTCTGGACCGCATGCCAGTTCGGCAGCCATGGACCTATCAGATTGAGCAGCAGTGCCAGGCTGAGCATCAACAGCACTTCGCAAGCCGCCAGCCACAGGCTGCTGCGCGAGCGGTGGTAGGCGAAGCGCGTGAGGTTGTGCAGGATCAGCATCAGCAAGCAGCCGAACAGCAGGCCGTAGATCAGCGTCTGGGTCTGGTCGGCGGCGGCGAGCACGGCCGGTTCCAGGGTGATGTAAGGGCGCAGCTCGTGTTCGGAGACCAGGCGCAGGTAGACCTCAAGGGGCCTCTGGCTCTGGGGCATCGGCAGCATGAAGTCGCTGCTGGGCAGCGGCCGTTCTGCCTGGGGCTGGCGCGTGCCGGTGCTCTGTTGTTCCACCAGGGTGTCGCCGTCCAGCACATACAGGCTCAGGTGCGACAGGTCCGGGGCGAATACCCGCAGCACTTGCTCGTGCTTGCCGGGTTGCAGCTTGAAACGTACCCACAACGCACCGTCCGGTTCCGCAGCGGTGATGCGGTCCAGTTCGATGGGGCTGAATTGATTGGTGTAGCGCGAGGACCGGATGTCGCTCAGTTGCAGGTCGGCCTGTTCATCAAGCAATACTGCCCAGCCACTGCCTTGCGCCGCGGCCTGGGCCGGGAGCAAGCAGAGCAGTGTCAGCAGGCTGACAGTAAAACCTATGGCGATCCTGAGCCAGCGCACGGCGAAATCCCTTCGTAGGTTGATGCACGGGTTAACTATGCGCGGGTAGGCCTGCATACGGCAAGGGCCAGAGGCCCTTGCCTAGCCGAACGGATAGCTACTGACGGCGGCTGCTTAGCTGTTCTCGCCCCGTTCACGGGCGATGGCGCGGTAGCCGATGTCCTTGCGGTAGAAGCAGCCGTTCCAATCGATCTTCGCGGCCAGCGTATACGCCTGTTGCTGCGCGGCGTCGACACTGGCGCCCATGGCGGTGGCGCACAACACGCGGCCACCGGCGGTCACGACCTTACCGTCCTTGAGCGCGGTGCCCGCGTGGAACACTTTGCCTTCCAGGGTCGCCGCCGCATCGAGGCCTTCAATCACATCGCCCTTGGCGTAGTCGGCAGGGTAACCACCGGCCGCCAGCACAATGCCAACGCTCGGACGCGGGTCCCACTGCGCTTCAACCTTGTCCAAGGCCTGGGCCAGGGCGGCTTCCACCAGCAGTACCAGGCTCGATTGCAGACGCAGCATCACCGGTTGGGTTTCCGGATCGCCGAAGCGGCAGTTGAACTCGATGACTTTCGGGTTACCGGCTTTGTCGATCATCAGGCCGGCATACAGGAAGCCGGTGTAGACATTGCCTTCATCGGCCATACCACGCACGGTCGGCCAGATCACCAGGTCCATGACGCGCTGGTGCACGTCGGCGGTGACCACCGGGGCAGGGGAGTAGGCACCCATGCCGCCGGTGTTCGGGCCGGTGTCGCCGTCGCCGACGCGTTTGTGGTCTTGGCTGGTGGCCATTGGCAAGACGTTCTTGCCGTCGACCATCACGATGAAGCTGGCTTCTTCGCCGTCGAGGAATTCTTCGATCACGACGCGCGAACCGGCGTCACCAAAAGCGTTGCCGGCGAGCATATCGCGTACGGCGTCTTCGGCTTCCTGCAGGGTCATGGCGACGATCACGCCTTTACCGGCGGCCAGGCCGTCGGCCTTGATCACGATCGGCGCACCTTTTTCACGCAGGTAAGCCAGGGCCGGCTCGATCTCGGTGAAGTTCTGGTAATCGGCCGTCGGGATCTTGTGGCGGGCCAGGAAATCCTTGGTGAACGCCTTGGAGCCTTCCAGCTGGGCCGCGCCGGCGGTGGGGCCGAAGCAGTCCAGGTTGCGGCTGCGGAACAGGTCCACCACGCCAGCCACCAGCGGCACTTCCGGACCGACGATGGTCAGGGACACGTTCTTTTCAGCAAAATCTGCCAGTTGCTCAAGGGCCAGCACGTCGATAGCGACGTTCTCGCACTTGGCTTCAATGGCGGTACCGGCGTTGCCGGGGGCGACGAAAACCTTCTGGACGCGCGGGTCCTGGGCAACTTTCCAGGCCAGGGCGTGTTCACGGCCACCGCTGCCAATGATCAAAACATTCATTTCAAAAACCTCAAATTCTGTAGGCGCTGCAGGAGCGCTTTATGTGGGAGGGTTCTTGTGGTGAGGGGGGGGGCGTCCCCCCGGTTTCACTGGAGATCCAGTGGGGCTGCTGTGCAGCCCATCGCGGGACAAGCCCGCTCACTACAAAAAGCGCCTTCCACATTTGGATCAGTGACGGAAGTGACGCATGCCGGTGAAGACCATGGCGATGCCGGCTTCATCAGCGGCGGCGATCACTTCAGCATCACGCATCGAGCCGCCCGGTTGGATCACGGCGGTCACGCCGGCTTTCGCGGCATTGTCCAAGCCATCACGGAACGGGAAGAATGCGTCGGAAGCCATCACCGAACCCACCACCTGCAAACCGGCGTGTTCGGCCTTGATCGCGGCGATACGCGCCGAGTTCACGCGGCTCATCTGGCCAGCGCCGACACCGATGGTCTGCCGGTTCTTGGCGTAGACGATGGCATTGGACTTCACGTACTTGGCCACTTTCCAGGCGAAGATCAGGTCGTTGATCTCTTGCTCGGTCGGGGCGCGCTTTGTGACCACTTTCAGGTCTTCGCTGCCGATCATGCCGATGTCACGGCTCTGTACCAGCAAGCCGCCGTTGACGCGCTTGTAGTCCCAGGCAGCGGCGCGGTCAGCCGACCACTCGCCGCAGGCCAGCAGGCGCACGTTGGCTTTGGCCGCCACGATGGCGCGGGCTTCTTCGCTGACGCTTGGGGCAATGATCACTTCAACGAACTGACGCTCGACGATCGCCTTGGCGGTCTCGGCGTCCAGTTCACGGTTGAAGGCGATGATGCCGCCGAAAGCCGATTCGGTATCGGTGGCGTAGGCCAGTTCGTACGCTTGGCGAATGCCGCCTTCCGCGTCCGGGCTCACGGCCACGCCGCATGGGTTGGCGTGCTTGACGATCACGCAGGCCGGCTTGACGAAGCTCTTCACACATTCCAGCGCGGCGTCGGTGTCGGCCACGTTGTTGTAGGACAGCTCCTTGCCTTGCAGTTGGGTCGCGGTGGCGATGCCGACTTCAGCAGGCTTGGCTTCCACATAGAACGCCGCGCTCTGATGCGGGTTCTCGCCGTAGCGCATTTCCTGGGCCTTGATGAACTGGCTGTTGAAGGTGCGCGGGAACTGGCTGCGGCCTTCGGTGCTGAGGGTTTCAGCGGCTTGGTTCACGGTGCCCATGTAGTTGGCGATCATGCCGTCGTAGGCGGCGGTGTGTTCGAACGCCTTGAGCATCAGGTCAAAACGCTGGGCGTAGGTCAGGCCACCGGCCTTCAGGCTTTCGAGCACCTGGGCGTAGTCGCTGGCGTTGACCACGATGGCCACGTCTTTATGGTTCTTGGCGGCCGAGCGAACCATGGTCGGGCCGCCGATATCGATGTTTTCGATGGCAGTCGGCAGGTCGCAGCCTGGCTTGTTGATGGTGGCTTCGAACGGGTAGAGGTTGACGGCCACCAGGTCGATCGGCTTGATGCCGTGTTCGGTCATGATGGCATCGTCGATCCCGCGACGGCCGAGGATGCCGCCGTGGATTTTCGGGTGCAGGGTCTTGACCCGACCGTCCATCATTTCTGCGAAACCGGTGTAGTCCGCCACTTCCACTGCGGCCACGCCGTTGTCCTGCAGCAGCTTGAAGGTCCCGCCCGTGGAGAGGATTTCCACACCCAGAGCTTCCAGCTCGCGGGCAAATTCGAGGATCCCGGTCTTGTCGGAAACACTGATCAAGGCGCGGCGGATCGGCAGGCGGGTAGTCTGGTCGGTCATTTCAATTTCCATCAAAAGCAAAGGAGTCAGCAAAAAAGGCGACCGGTTTTACGCGGGCGCCTTTCTGGTTTGATTGAATGCTTACAGCAAATCGTATTGTTTGAGCTTTTTGCGCAAGGTGCCACGGTTGAGGCCCAGCAGCTCACTGGCTTTGGTCTGGTTGCCCTTGACGTAGTTCATCACGCTTTCGAGCAAGGGCGCCTCGACTTCGGAGAGCACCAGGTTGTACACGTCCGTGACGGAAGCGCCCTCAAGGTGGGCGAAATAATTGTGCAGCGCCTTCTCGACACTCCCGCGAAGGGTCTGACCTTCTTCGCTCGGCGTGTTGAGGTGCTGTTTCAAATTGACGTTGTCGCTCACGGGTGTTGTTCCACTCACTAAAGTCTCGGTCATCATCGTCATGCGGCCACCCCCTCTCCGTCCCCTGTCCCCAGGCTCTTGTAACGCTCGCTGAAGAACTCACGAACGTTGGCGCACTGTGCTTCCGTATCATCCAAACGATTGAAGTGGGCGCGAAACTCCCTGGCGCCCGGCAAGGTTGCGAGATACCAGCCGACATGCTTGCGGGCAATGCGTACTCCCATCACGTCTCCATAGAAAGCGTGCAGGGCGGCCAAATGCTCTAGCAGAATACGTTCCACCTCGATCAGCTCCGGTGCCGGCAATACGTCGCCAGTACGCAGAAAATGCTCGATCTCACGAAAAATCCACGGTCGCCCCTGGGCGGCCCGGCCAATCAACAAACCATCGGCACCGGTGGCGTGCAGCACACGCCGGGCTTTCTCGGCGGAGTCGATGTCGCCATTGGCAAACACCGGTATCGACACCGCCTGCTTGATCGCAGCGATGGTGTCGTACTCGGCTTCACCGGTGTAAAGGTCGGCGCGGGTGCGGCCATGCACCGCCAGCGCTGTAATGCCTGCCTGTTCGGCGATCTTCGCCACCGTCAGGCCGTTCTTGTTGTCCCGGTCCCAGCCGGTGCGAATCTTCAGGGTGACCGGCACATCGACTGCGGCGACAACGGCCTGCAGGATCTCGGCAACCAATTGCTCATCTTTCAACAGCGCGGAACCGGCGGCCTTGTTGCAGACCTTCTTGGCCGGGCAGCCCATGTTGATGTCGATGATCTGCGCCCCCAACTCCACGTTGGCCCGGGCCGCATCCGCCAGCATCTGTGCATCTCCACCGGCGATCTGGACCGAGCGGGGCTCGGGATCGCCTTCGTGGATCATGCGCATCCGCGATTTGCGGGTGTTCCACAAGCTCATGTCGCTGGTGACCATTTCCGAGACTACTAGACCCGCGCCCAACCGCTTGCACAGCTGACGAAAGGGCTGGTCAGTGACACCCGCCATCGGGGCGAGAATCAAGCCGTTCTGCAATGTGTATGGGCCGATGCGTACCGCCGACATAGGACTTCCCTGTTGTGGGGCCGGATCATTAGAGTTCGAAAAAGGGTTGGCATGATACCCGCTCTCGATGACTGGATAAAGGCTGAATTGGATAAAATCTGAACAGTTATTTCTTTATCGCTACCGGTTTGGTCGCGCGGGGCTTAGTCAATAACTCGCCGTCAAACCTCGGTGCGTGAACCGATTCACTCGGGCGAGTGAAAGCTCAGGCTGTAATTCACGGCTTTATTGCCCGGATCAAGGATATCCAGGGAGATATGGATCGGCGTTTGCGATGGCATTTCGCTCACACCGGCCAACTCGCCGCTAAGGTATTCGGCGGGTTTGAAGCGACGACTGGCAATCAGGCTGCCATTCAGGTCGGCAAAGCGCAGCTCCAGCAGCGGGAAGGGCTGGGAGAATGTCGCACGGTTATAGATGATGGCGTCCACCACCAGCGCCCCGGCGAAGTCCGGGTGGCTGCGTACCACCAGGTTACTGCTCTTGATATGGGCGATATCGACCCGCGACGGCACCGTACAGCCCAGTGTGGGGCACAGTTGCTGGAACCACGGACGGTAGGCGTCCTGGCGGGCCAGGTCGTCGAATTGGTAGGCGATGTACTGGGCTGCGAGGCCGCCGGCGGCGATCAGCACCAGCAACAGCCAGATCAGGCGACGGCCCAGGCTGGCCGGACGCTTTTGCGCGTAGAGGTGCAGCGGATCGTCTTCGAGATCCAACAGTTGCTCGTCGTGCACACTCGTTTCGGCGCGCGGGCGCTTGCGAGGGGGTTTGGGGCGTTCTTCGGGTTCAACGTCATCGGCCGATTGGGTCAATGGCGTGAACGGCGGATCGACGTCGTCATCGTCGGGCATGGAACGCAGGGGTGGCTCATCGTCGAGGTCGTCGGTGTGAAACGACATGGACGGCTCGGTGCGCTGCTTGGTCGCAGGTGCGTTCGTCGGTTCGGGTTCGATGTGCGTGGCTTGCACGCGCTCTTCAGGCGGTTCGCTGAACAGGCTGGCAGCCCATTTTTCTTCCTCGGCCTTGACGGTGTTGCGGCTGGCGCTGAGAGGCTCATCTTTTTGCCGACGATCAGTACCCGCTTGGCGACGTTCTGCGCCGGCAGGCTGGGTGTGCTGAATCTCGCGACGTTCCAGCTTGGCCAGTTCTTCGTCCAGGTCCAGGTTGTCCAGGTCCAGCTCTTCGGCGGTCCACTGCTTCTGGCTGATAGCCCGTGGCAGCTCTGGCTCAGCCGCGGCCGGCAGCTCAGGCGCCGGTGTACCGGCAGCACGCTGCTCCAGCAACTGGCGAGCCGCATTGAACACTTGCAGGCACGAGCCGCAGCGAACCACGCCACGGGCCACGCTCAATTGAGCGTGGTTGACGCGAAAGCGCGATTGGCAATGCGGGCACTGGGTGACGAAACTGTCGGTCATGCGGCCATCCGATTCAGGCAAGCGCTCATTCTAGCGCCGACGACCGCTGATGCGTACCCAGCCATCGCGGTTGGCGATCGGATCCAGCTCGAAATCCTTCGCGTAGGCGGCAGCGACGTCTTCGCCTTGCTCGGCAAGGATGCCCGACAGCGCCAGGCGGCCGCCCGGCTTGACCAGGCTCGACAACTGCGGCGCCAAGGACACCAGCGGTCCTGCGAGGATGTTGGCGACCAGTACGTCGGCCTGCACCTGGGGCAATTGCTCCGGCAGGTAGAGTGGGAATTTGCCTTCAGGGATGTTGTTGCGACCGGCGTTATCGCGCGAGGCTTCCAGCGCCTGCACGTCGATATCGGTGCCCACGGCTTCCTTGGCGCCCAGCAACAAGGCGGCAATCGCCAGGATCCCCGAGCCGCAACCGAAGTCGAGCACGTGGCTGTCGGTCAGGTCCTGGCCGTCCAGCCATTCCAGGCACAGCGCGGTGGTTGGGTGGGTGCCGGTGCCGAACGCCAGGCCCGGGTCCAGCAGCAGGTTGACCGCGTCCGGCTCAGGCGCGGCATGCCAGCTCGGCACGATCCACAGGCGCTGGCCGAAACGCATCGGCTGGAAGTTGTCCATCCAGCTGCGTTCCCAGTCCTGGTCTTCGATGACTTCGCTGTGATGCTCCGGCAGCGGGCCGCCGGTGAGCAATTCCATATGGGCCAGTACGGCGGCGGCATCGGTGCCGTCTTCGAACAGGGCCAGCAAATGGGTGTGCGACCAGAGCGGGGTGGTGTTGAGTTCGGGTTCGAAGATCGGTTGGTCTTCGGCGTCCATGAACGTGACCGAGACAGCGCCGACTTCAAGGAAAGCGTCTTCGTAGGTTTCGGCTTGTTCTGGGCTGATGGCGAGACGGACTTGCAGCCAAGGCATGGCGGGCACCTTTGAAAAAATGAGTGTGCGACTGCTGGGTCGCGAAAGCGCGCAAGTTTACGCGAGAGCATGATGCTGTGGCGAGCGAGGCTTTTTGTAGTGAGCGGGCTTGCCCCGCGTTGGGTGGCGAAGCCTCCCTGATCCAGGCACCGCATTTATCCAATTAAAACGGGTTGGCAGGTTTTGGGGCGGCTTCGCCACCCAGCGCGGGGCAAGCCCGCTCACCACAGAGGTAATTGCCGGTGCCGCAGAAACAACAAAGCCGCCCGAAGGCGGCTTTGTTGAGTGGAGCACTTACTGGTTAGCCAGCTTGTGTTCCAGGTAGTGAATGTTCACTCCCCCTTCGCAGAAGCCTTCATCACGAACCAAGTCCCGGTGCAGCGGGATGTTGGTCTTGATGCCGTCTACCACGATTTCGTCCAGGGCGTTACGCATACGGGCCATGGCCTCGTCGCGAGTGGCGCCCCAGGTGATCAGCTTGCCGATCAGCGAGTCGTAGTTGGACGGAACCTTGTAGCCGCTGTACAGGTGCGAATCGACGCGAACGCCGTTGCCGCCCGGTGCATGGAAATGCTTGACCAGGCCTGGACTCGGGATAAAGGTTTTCGGGTCTTCGGCGTTGATGCGGCACTCCAGGGAGTGGCCGTGCATCTTCACGTCGTCCTGGGTGAAGGACAGTTCGTTGCCGGCGGCGATGCTGAGCATCTCCTTGACGATGTCGATACCGGTGACCATCTCCGAAACCGGGTGCTCTACCTGCACACGAGTGTTCATCTCGATGAAGTAGAAACGACCGTTCTCGTAGAGGAACTCGAAAGTACCGGCGCCACGGTAGTTGATGTCGATGCACGCCTTGACGCAGCGTGCCAGCACTTCCTGGCGAGCCTTTTCATCCAGGCCCGGTGCCGGTGCTTCTTCCAGTACCTTCTGGTGACGACGTTGCAGCGAGCAATCGCGGTCGCCCAGGTGGATGGCGTGGCCCTGGCCGTCGGACAGTACCTGGACTTCCACGTGACGTGGGTTGGTCAGGTATTTTTCCAGGTAGACCATCGGGTTGCCGAACCAGGCGCCCGCTTCGGAGCGGGTCTGCTTGGCGGCTTCGATCAGGTCCTCTTCCTTGTGCACCACGCGCATGCCGCGACCACCACCGCCACCGGCGGCCTTGATGATCACTGGGTAGCCGACTTCACGACCAATGCGCAGAGCGGTTTCTTCGTCTTCCGGCAGTGGGCCGTCGGAGCCAGGAACGGTGGGTACACCGGCGGCGATCATGGCGTCCTTGGCCGAGACCTTGTCGCCCATCAGGCGAATGGTGTCGGCTTTCGGGCCGATGAAGGCAAACCCGGATTTTTCCACCTGTTCGGCGAAATCGGCGTTTTCCGCGAGGAAGCCGTAGCCTGGGTGGATACCATCAGCGCCGGTCACTTCCGCGGCCGCGATGATGTTCGAGACTTTCAGGTACGAGTTCGTGGCCAGTGGCGGGCCGATGCAAATGCTTTCGTCCGCCAGTTTCACGTGCATCAATTCGGTATCGGCCGTCGAGTAAACAGCGACGGTCTTGATGCCCTCTTCCTTACAGGCGCGCAGGATACGCAGCGCGATCTCGCCGCGGTTGGCGATCAGGACTTTTTGCAGTTTCTTCGCAGGTTTCAACATCGAAGGCGCTCCGCGGTTCAAACGATGGTGAACAGCGGCTGGTCGTACTCAACCGGCTGACCGTTTTCTACCAGGATGGATTCGATGACGCCGGCTTTTTCAGCCGTGATGTGGTTCATCATTTTCATCGCTTCTACGATGCAGATGGTGTCGCCCACTTTCACGGTCTTGCCGACTTCAACGAAGGCTGGCGAGGTCGGTGCCGGGGTGCGGTAGAACGTACCGACCATTGGCGACTTGACCACGAAGCCGTTCAGCGCAGGCGCGGCTGGGGCGGCAGGTGCGGCGGCAGCAGGGGCGGCGGCCGGTGCAGCAGCGGCTGGCGCCGGTGCTTGCATCTGTGGCGCGTAGAACTGCTGGGCCGGGGTCTTGCTGTGACGGCTGATCCGTACGGACTCTTCGCCTTCCTTGATTTCCAGCTCGTCGATACCGGATTCTTCCAGCAGTTCGATCAGTTTCTTAACTTTACGGATATCCATGAATCATCAACTCCCAAGGGTCGGTCAGGGGCGCTTGGCCGGTTGTTCAAGCTGTTCCAGGGCGGCCTCCAGGGCCAGTCGGTAACCGCTGGCGCCAAGGCCGCAGATCACTCCTACCGCTACGTCGGAGAAGTAAGAGTGATGGCGGAAAGGTTCGCGTTTGTGCACGTTCGACAAATGCACTTCGATGAATGGGATGCTCACCGCCAGCAACGCGTCACGTAATGCAACGCTTGTGTGTGTAAAAGCGGCGGGATTGATCAGGATAAAGTCCACGCCTTCGCCGCGCGCGGCATGGATGCGATCAATCAATTCGTACTCGGCATTGCTTTGCAGATAGAGCAGATGGTGGCCGGCTTCACGCGCCCTGCGTTCAAGATCGAGGTTGATCTGATCGAGGGTCACTGCCCCGTAGACGCCCGGTTCACGGGTGCCGAGCAGGTTCAGGTTGGGTCCGTGAAGAACCAGTAAGGTCGCCATCGGCTGTTCCTTGTTATTGATGTGGGTACGGCAGAACTCGGCGACTATGCCGCAAAGCCTTTGTGACTGTCCAGTTCTATGCAGTAGGCGGCACGATTAGCGAGGATTGCGCAAAATTTGTGACTACGGGCCAGGATCCGGTCATTGGCGAGACAGCGTTGAATCCGGTGGAGATCAATGTGGGAGGGGGCGTGCTCCCGATGGCGGTGCATCAGTCAACACATACAGTGGCTGACACCCCGCAATCGGGAGCAAGCCCCCTCCCACCTTTTGATCTCCACGGGGCAATAGATCAGGTCAGACGCGGAAGGCCTGCACCGCCGTATTGAGCTGCCCACCCAGCACCAGCAAATGCTCGCCCTGGCTGCGGCCCTGGCCAATGCGCAGCAGATTATCCTCGCCCAACTGGTGAATCCGCTCGCTGTTGTCGCGAATCTCACTGACGGCACCACTTTGCTGTGCCGTCACATCCGCGATGCGCACGGCTGTTTCGGAAATGGTCTGGATGGCGCCGACGATTTCATCCAGCGCGCCGTCCGCGGCCTGGGCCTGCTGGGCGGTAGCTTCGGCGTGTTCGACCTGCGCGCGCATGCCTTGTACCGATTGGTGGGCGGCGCTTTGCAGACCGGCGATCAGGGTCTGGATTTCTGCGGTCGCGCCGGCGGTGCGCTGGGCCAGGGAACGGACTTCGTCGGCGACCACGGCAAACCCACGGCCGGCTTCACCGGCGCGGGCGGCCTCGATAGCCGCGTTGAGGGCCAGCAGGTTGGTCTGGTCGGCAATCGAGCGGATCACCGTCAGCACGCCGCCGATGGTGGCCGATTCTTCGGCGAGTTTTTCGATCATCTGCGCGTTTTGTTGCACTTCGCCCACCAGGGCATGCAGCCCGGTCAGGCTCAGGCCGATCACACGCTGGCCTTGCTCCACCGCCTGGCCCGCGCTGCGGCTGGCGCCGGCGGCCTGGCTGGCATCGCCGGCGACTTGCTGGATGGTCGCTTCCAGTTCACCCAGCGAATCGCGGATCTGCGCCGTGTCCCCAGCCTGGCGTTCGGCGCCGTCGTGCAGGCCGCTGCTCAGTTCGGCGAGGGCGCGGCTGCTGCCCGCGACTTCCTCGGCATTGCCGCGAATCGTGCCGACCAGGTCCACCAGGTAGGCGCGCAGGCGGTTCAGTGAGGCTTCGATATCGTGGAGTTCGCGGTTGGTCTTGCCCAAGGCAATCGGCCGGCTGAAGTCACCTTCGGCCCAGGTCGACAGGGCGGGTGCCAGGTTGGTCAGCACCCGTGCCAAGCGTCGTTGCAGGGTGTCGATCAGCAGTGCGATCAGCAGGATCAGGCCGATCATCACCCCTTGCATCACACGCACTTCGCCCTGGATCGCACCGTGCTGTGCGCGCACAACCGGTTCCAGGCCCGCAATGGCCTCCTGCACGGCGTTGATTTTCAGGCGGGTGCGGGCGGCCAGGTCAGCGCGTTGCTGGATTTGTTCGCGGGTGCGCTTGAGTTCAGCGGGATAGCGGGTCAGCAGGCTGTTGAGTTCGCGCTTGAGGTCGACGCCGGTGTCCTGGGCTTCGGCTTTTTCACTGTTTTCCAAGCCCATCATGGCCGAGAAGTCATCGGCGCCGGATTCGGCACTGGCCTTCACCCCCAGCAAGGGCAGTTGCTCCAACAGGTCGGCCTGGGTGCGGATATTGGCGACTTCGCGCTCCACATCCGTGGCCAATTCCGCGCGCCCGCTGCTCACCAGTTTGTCGCGGGCCAGGGACAGCTTGGCCAGGTGCTGGGATGCCGCCAGCAGTGGGGGCAAGTAACGCGCAGCTTCGGCAGAATTCACGCCGCTGGCGTATTGGCTCAGTTGCTCCAGGTTCGCGCCCAATTCGCGCTCGGCCTGCAGCAGCAAGGCTTGTGGGTCGCCAGCCAGCTTGCCGGCAGCCAGCAAGTCGGTCTTGCTGAACGCATCCAGGTCGACCAGGCTGGGCCGCAGGTTTTGTGCGAGGTCCGCAGGCAGTTCATCCAGATGCTGCAACAGGCTTTCCAGGCTCTGGCCGGCGCTGCTCAGGCGCAAGGCATCGCCACTGGCCAGGTAGTCGTCGATGTTGCGTGCAGCCTGGTTCTGGAAGGTCTGCGACAGGCCCAGGTAACGTTCCATCAGCAGATAAGGCCGCTCCAGCGCCCGTTGCGACCACCACAGCGTCGCCCCCAGCGCCAGGCACACGGCCACCAGAAGAAGGGTATTGAGATTGGTCAGCAGCTTCAGGCGCATGCGTGGTATCAACCGACAGCAAAAGATAAGTGCCTGAAGTTATTGCGTTTGCGTTACAGCGTTATGACCGAATCAGTGGATTCCGGTGAAAAGATGGCACTTTGCTTTGATGCGCGCGCAGCCTGCACGCGGTTGCGCCCGGCGTGCTTGGCGCGGTACAGCGCCTCGTCGGCCTGGGCGGCCATCATCAGGCTGTCGGAGTCGTCGCACAGCTCCACCAGCCCGGCGCTGAACGTGCACCATAAATCCTGCGGTTGGGCCGGGTAGTGGATTTCGGCAAAGCGGCCACGGATTTCATCCAGCACCTTGCAGGCCGATTCCAGGTCGGTGTCCGGCATCACAATGGCGAACTCTTCGCCGCCGTAGCGCCCGATGTAGTCGGTCTTGCGCAGGCGCTGCTTGAGAAACAGCGCCAGGCTTTTGATCACGCGGTCACCCATGGGGTGGCCGTGGCTGTCATTGACCCGCTTGAAGTGGTCGATATCCAGCATGGCAAAGCTCAGCGGCTTGTTCTCGCGGCGTGCGCGGAAGCTGCAGTCTTCAAGCAGTTGCAGGATGTGGGTGTGGTTGTACAGGCCGGTCAGGCTGTCGCGCACCATCCGTGCCTTGAGGTTGCGTGCGCGAGCGGCGCGGTTGCGCACGGTGGTGATCAGGTGGCGCGGCTTGATCGGCTTGGTGAGGAAGTCATCGCCGCCTTCGCTCATGGCGTCCAGTTGTTTGTCCAAGTCGTCCTCGGCCGACAGGTAGATGATCGGTACGCTGACATAACGGTCGTTATGGCGGATCACCTTGGCCAGTTCGGTACCGGTACAGGCGGGCATATACATGTCGAGGATGATCAGGTCGGGCTGGAAGTCCGCCAGCTCAGCCATGGCCTGGATCGGTTCGATCAGCGTGCGGGTGACGATACCGGCGCTGTTGAGCAGCCGCTCGGTGTGCAGCGCCTGGGCCCGCGAATCGTCGATGATCAGCACCTTATACGGCTCGTACTGGGCGACGCAGGTCAGCACTTCGATTTTTTCCAACAGGCTTGAAGCTTCCAGCGTCCCGGTCAGGAACTCCTGGCCCCCGGCGCGCACGGCGGCCAGCCGGGTAGGGGTGTCGGTCTCGTGCAGGCTGAAGAACAGCAGCGGCAGTTTGTGCTCCAGGCCTTCCTGGGCTTCGGCGGCGAGCTTGAGGCCCAGGCCGGTGCCGCAGAAATCCACGTCCATCACAATCGCCGAAGGCAGGCGCTCGGCCATCGCCGCCCGAAACGCGGCCACGCTGTCGAGGGATTGGGCGCTCAAACCGAAGAATTCCAGCTGCTTGGCCAGCCGCTCGGCGCGGTCGTGATCGGCCAGCATGACGTAGATCGGCTTGCGCATCGGCGGCAGGAAGGTTTGTTCCAGCTGGTCGCCCTGGCGCAGGCCGGTGCGGGACAGGCGCTGCATCAAGCGATTGAGTTCGGTGATCAGGTGGCTGCTGAGGCGCCCACGGTTCTCGTCGACTGCCTTGAGGGAGTCGCCGATGTGTTGCGCCAGATGGCGGTGTTCCGGTTGTTCGAAGCGCTCGGCAAACCGCAGCAGGCGCAAATTGGCCTCACTGAGTTCGGAAAGGTCGGTGCCTGACCACTCGCTGCGTTGCAGGCGCTGCCAGATCTCAAGAATTTGACGTGCCTGATGAATTACCCGCTGGGCAAAATGCTGCTTGAGACGCTCACGGCTGGGGTCTTCTGGCTCGGTCATATCCTGACTACTAGTTAGGGTGCATGCTGAGGTCGACTGATGGCTCTATGCTAGCACCTCTTTTCCTTGGGATGAGTGTCATGCATCAATAAACTGTGTGTTCCGGGTATTCAGTTGCTGACCCGGTGGTCGCGCAGCGTAAAAAGCGTGCATCCTTTATAGTCGAATACCCTCTGTACGCCAGTTTGGTGAAAAGCCCCGCACGGGCGGGCACGATGGGGTAGGGTTGTGGTCGGAGTGTTTGAACGCACGCCATCAATTCAAGTGCATGAACTCAAGTGATTGAAAGGATATCGCCATGCTGGACTGGAAAAACCGTGCAGGCAGTGCCAAAGGCCCCGCCCCTGAGCCCAAGTCGGCCAACCGCAGTTATCTTCGTACCGTGCTGATGAGCCGTGCCGTGCTCAGCGTGCTCGGCCTGTACCTGCTGGTCACCGGCGCCTTGGGCTGGTACTGGAGCGAAGAGCCGGCACTGTTTCCGGTCCAGCAGAACGCGCAGATTGCCGCCGAAAAAGACGGCAAGCAGATGGTGGTGGGCTTTACCACCGTCGAAACCCTCAAGACCGTGGTCGGCACCTTGCTGAACAAGCCCGGCGGCTACATTTCCAACGACCGTTTCCCGCCAGGCCTGTGGATGGACAACATGCCGAGCTGGGAATATGGCGTGCTGGTGCAGGTGCGCGACCTGACCCGCGCCCTGCGTAAAGACTTCGCCCGCTCGCAGTCGCAGTCGGCCGAAGACGCCGATCTGGCCAAGGCCGAGCCGCGCTTTAACTTCGACAACAAGAGCTGGGTGCTGCCATCCAGTGAGTCGGAATACCAGGAAGGCATCAATTCCCTGAGCCGCTATGAAGCGCGCTTGTCCGACCCGAACCAGCGCGGCGCACTGTTCTACGCGCGTGCCGATAACCTGAACAACTGGCTGGGCGATGTCGCCACCCGCCTGGGCTCGCTGTCGCAACGCCTGTCGGCCAGTGTCGGCCGGGTAAAACTCAACACCGCACTGAAAACCGAAGCCCTGGCTCCGGGTGAAGTGCCGCAGGTCGATGAAGAAGTGGTGGAAACCCCATGGATGCAGATCGACAACGTGTTCTACGAAGCACGCGGCCAGGCCTGGGCCCTGTCGCACCTGCTGCGCGCCATCGAAGTCGACTTTGCCGACGTGCTGGCCAAGAAGAACGCCACCGTCAGCGTGCGCCAGATCATTCGTGAGCTGGAGGCCTCGCAAGAGCCGGTGTGGAGCCCGATGATCCTTAACGGCAGCGGCTTTGGCGTATTGGCCAACCACTCGCTGGTGATGGCCAACTACATTTCCCGGGCTAACGCTGCGGTGATCGATTTGCGTCAGCTGCTCAACCAAGGTTGATGATGGACGCTACTCAAAAGGAGGCCGCCCACCGCGCGGCTTCCGATGCCGAACTGATCTGCTGGGTCGATGAGCAGGACACTCTGCTCGGCAGTCTTGTCAGGGCCGATCTGCGCCAGCGCGGGTTGATCGGCCGTTGCACCTTTATCTTCCTGTTCAATTCGGCCGGTGAGCTGTGTGTGCACCGGCGCACCCTGAGCAAAGCCATGTACCCCGGTTTCTGGGACACTGCGGCGGGTGGGATGGTAGCGGCGGGTGAATCCTATGCCGTGTCTGCTGCCCGAGAGCTGGAAGAAGAGTTGGGTGTCGGCGGGGTGGAATTGGTCGAACACGACCATTTCTACTTCGAAGATGGCGACAGCCGGCTCTGGTGCAAATCCTACTCGGCAGTCTGGGATGGGCCGCTGCGCCTGCAGCCGGAAGAGGTCATGGAAGCGCGCTTTTTGCCTATAGGCACTGTCCTGCAGGAGGCCGAACAAAAGCCTTACTGCCCGGACGCCCAAGAGGGGCTGCGACGTTATCTGGCCTCACGTCGCTAAAGTTGCATAAATTGGCGCCATTTGGCTCTTAGCAAGTCGGCTTTTTGTGGTTACACTGCGCGACTTTTCACCCGAACCACCCTGGTGGTTCGGTAGCGCTGCCCCTGCCTGAGTGGGGCTTCGCGGTTGGTGACTCGCCTCTTTTAACCAGAGCCGAGCGCTGGCCAGTCTTTGTCCTCCCAAGAGGATTGCCGGTGGCCAAAAAAGCCGCATCCTTCGCCGCCCTTGGTGGCCTGGTATTTTCCACCGATGCAGGTCGACACTGCCCGGACTGTCGTCAGCCCGTGGATTCGTGTACCTGCAAACAGACCCTGATCCCTGAAGGCGACGGTATTGCCCGCGTGCGCCGCGAAAGCAAAGGCCGTGGCGGCAAGACGGTGACCACCATCACCGGCGTGCCGTTGGCCGAAGAGGCGCTGAAGGAACTGGCCACCACGCTGAAAAAGCGCTGTGGCACAGGTGGCGCGTTGAAAGACGGGGTCATCGAGATCCAGGGCGATCACGTCGAGTTGCTGTTGGCCGAGCTGATCAAGCTCGGGTACAAGGCCAAGAAGTCCGGCGGCTGAAAGCCTCTTCCCAACCTGTGTCTAAACTCTGTCCTGCGCGTGGGGTCTACCTTGCTTGCAGGCAAATCGTCATTTTCATTCTTTAGACTGCGCCAGCCTCGAACCAGGGGCGGTGCCTTCGACTTCATATATAGGGGACTTCGATGTCCGTACGACGCACACGCAAAGACGATGGCAGCCAATGGACAGTTGCGGACAGCCGCAGTGTTTACGGGATTCGCCATTGGGGGGCCGGTTATTTCGCGATCAATGAAGCCGGTCGCGTAGAAGTCCGTCCGAACGGTCCGAACAGTACGCCCGTCGACTTGTACGAGCAGGTCGATGAACTGCGTAAAAGCGGCCTGTCCCTGCCGTTGCTGGTGCGCTTTCCTGACATCCTGCAAGATCGCGTACGCCAATTGACCGGTGCCTTCGATTCCAATATCGAGCGCCTCGAGTACCAGAGCAAGTACACCGCGCTGTACCCGATCAAAGTGAACCAGCAGGAAGCGGTGATCGAGAACATCATCGCCACCCAGAACGTGTCCATTGGCCTGGAAGCCGGCTCCAAGCCTGAGCTGCTGGCGGTATTGGCCCTGGCGCCGAAGGGCGGCACTATCGTCTGCAACGGTTACAAGGACCGTGAGTTCATCCGCCTTGCGCTGATGGGCCAGAAGCTCGGCCACAACGTGTTCATCGTGATCGAGAAAGAATCTGAAGTTGAGCTGGTGATCGAAGAGGCTGCCAGCCTTAAGGTCAAGCCCCAGGTCGGCCTGCGCGTGCGCTTGTCGTCGCTGGCGTCGAGCAAGTGGGCGGACACCGGTGGCGAGAAGTCCAAGTTCGGTCTGTCGGCGGCGCAGTTGCTGTCCGTGGTCGAGCGCTTCCGCGCGGCGGGCCTGGACCAGGGCATCCGCCTGCTGCACTTCCACATGGGTTCGCAGATCGCCAACCTGGCCGACTACCAGCACGGTTTCAAGGAAGCCATCCGTTACTACGGCGAGCTGCGCAACCTCGGCCTGCCAGTGGACCACATCGACGTGGGCGGTGGCCTGGGCGTGGACTACGACGGTACTCACTCGCGTAACGCCAGCTCGATCAACTACGACATGGACGACTACGCCGGCGTGGTCGTGGGTATGCTCAAGGAGTTCTGCGACGCGCAGAGCCTGCCGCACCCGAACATCTTCTCCGAAAGCGGCCGTTCCCTGACCGCGCACCACGCCATGCTGGTGGTGCAGGTGACCGACGTCGAGAAACACAACGACGAAATCCCGGTCATCGAAAACAAGGAAAGCCTGCCGGAAACCGTGCAATGGCTGGTAGACCTGCTGGGCCCGACCGACATCGAGATGGTCACCGAAACCTACTGGCGCGCCACCCACTACATGAGCGATGTGGCCACCCAGTACGCCGACGGCAAACTGACCTTGGCCGAAAAAGCCCTTGCCGAACAGTGCTACTTCGCCGTGTGCCGCCGCCTGCACAACTCGTTGAAAGCCCGCCAGCGCTCGCACCGCCAGGTGCTGGATGAACTCAACGACAAGCTGGCCGACAAGTACATCTGCAACTTCTCGGTGTTCCAGAGCTTGCCGGACACCTGGGCCATCGGCCAGGTACTGCCGATCCTGCCGCTGCACCGCCTCGACGAAGAGCCGCTGCGCCGTGCCGTGCTGCAAGACCTGACCTGCGACTCGGACGGCAAGATCAAGCAGTACGTCGACGAGCAAAGCATCGAAACCAGCTTGCCGGTACACGGCTTGAACGAAGGTGAAGACTACTTGCTGGGTATCTTCCTGGTGGGGGCTTACCAGGAAATCCTGGGGGACATGCACAACCTGTTCGGCGACACCGACTCGGTGAATATCTATCAGCGTGAAGATGGTTCGGTGTACAGCGCCGGCATCGAGACGCACGACACCATCGAAGACATGCTGCGCTATGTGCATTTGTCGCCGGAAGAGCTGATGACGCATTACCGTGACAAGTGTGCGAGCGCGAAGATCAGTGCGGCGGAGCGTACGCAGTTCCTGGATGCCTTGCGTCTGGGGCTGACGCGGTCGTCCTACCTGTCCTCGTAAAAAATGTGGGAGGGGGCTTGCCCCCTCCTACTTTTGACGCAGTGCTAATCCTGAAATTGTCTGAGGGCTGAGCAATGTTGAGTCAATGGCTGCAGGTGCTCACCCTGGCAATGGCAGCATGCTTGGCCGCCTGCTCCCCGATCAAAGTCCTCAACGCCCTCACTCCTTCCAATACCTTCACCAAAACCGCTGCCATCGCCTACGGCGATGATTCCCGCCAGAAACTCGATGTCTACCGGCCTGCGCCTGCTAGCTCCAACGCGCCGGTGGTGGTTTTTTTCTACGGCGGCAGCTGGAACAGCGGCTCCAGGGATGACTACGGTTTCGTCGGCGAAGCCCTGGCTTCACGTGGCATTGTCGTGGTGATTGCCGATTACCGGCTCTACCCTCAAGTGCGCTACCCCGCGTTTCTCCAAGACGGCGCCCGAGCGGTGGCCTGGACCCATCAGCACATCGCCGACTACGGCGGTGACCCGCAGCGGCTCTACCTGATGGGCCACAGCTCCGGTGCGTACAATGCTGCGATGCTCGCGCTGGACGCGCGATGGCTTGAGCACGTGAACCTGTCACCGTCGATGCTCAAGGGCTGGATCGGCCTGGCCGGGCCTTATGACTTCCTGCCGATTGAAAACCCGGAGGTAAAACCGGTGTTTTTCTTCCCCGATTCACCGCCCGATTCCCAGCCGATCAACCACGTCAGCGCCGGCGCACCGCCGAGCCTGTTGATGGCGTCGACCGACGACAAGCTGGTCAACCCCTCGCGTAATACCGGCGGCCTGGCCAACACGTTGCGGGCGGCGGGCGTGCCGGTTGAAACCTTCTACTTCGGCAAGACCAATCACCAGACGCTGGTGGCCGCGCTCTCCAAGCCGCTGCGCTGGCTGGCACCGGTACTGGATCGGGTCACGGCGTTTATCCAAGCCACTGATCCTGCCGGTTCAATCGCCAGGCAATCGCCCACAAAGTGAGGCTGCGCAGGGCCATGAACAGCAGGAAGGTTATCCACAGGCCGTGATTCCCCAAACCCTGCAACGCCCACGCGATTGGCAACGTCAGCAACAGGGTCAGCAGCATGCCGTTGCGCATTTCCCGTGCGCGGGTCGCACCGATGAACAAGCCGTCCAGCAAGTAACTCCACACCGCAATCAACGGCAGTAGCGCCAGATAGGGCAAGTAGATGTCGGCGGTTTCGCGCACGCTGGGAATATCGGTCTGCATGGCGATAAACAGGTGGCCGGCGAAGGTGAACAGCACGGCAAAACCAACGCTGGCGATCAGTGACCAACCGCCGGCCACCACCAGCGAGCGGCGCAGGGATGGGCGGTCGTGGGCGCCGATCGCGTGACCGCACAGGGCTTCGACCGCGTGGGCCAATCCATCCAGGGCGTGGGCCGTCAGTAACAGGCCGTTGAGCAATAGCGCGTTGGCCGCCACGGTAGCGTCGCCAAGGCGTGCGCCTTGCACCGTGATCATGAAAAACACCGATTGCAGCGCGAGGCTGCGGATGAAAATGTCGCGGTTGACCGCCAGCAGCGGGCGCCAGCTCTCCCAGCGTTTCAACGCCGCCCAGGCGAGATGGCCGGGGTAGGCGCGCAGGGCTTTTTGCGTGAGCGCCAGGCCGAGCAGGGCGCCGGCCCATTCGGCGACAACGGACGCGCGCGCCGAACCGACCACACCCCAATCCAGGCCAAGGACGAACCACAGGTTGAGGGCGATGTTGACCAGGTTGGTGGTCAGCAGGATCGCCAAGGGCGCGCGGGCGTTCTGCGTGCCGAGGAACCAGCCGACCAGTGCGTAGCTGGCCAACGCGGCGGGCAGGCCGAACAGGCGGGTGTTGAAGAAGTCTTGGGTCAGTTGATTCAGTTCGGGAGAGGGTTGCATCCATTCCAGGGCCAGATGGCTCAGGGGGATGCCCACTGTGCCTAATAGCATCGCCAGGCCCAGCGCCAGCAGCAGGCCTTGCAGCAGGATTTGCCGCAGTGCGGCGCCATCGTTGCGCCCGGCGGCTTGCGCGGCAAAGCCGGTGGAACCCATGCGCAGGAAGCCCATGGCCCAGGCAAGAAAGGTATACAGGCTGGCGCCGACCGCCACGGCGCCCAGTTGATGGGCATGGGGCAGGTGGCCGATGACCATGCTGTCGACCAGGGCCACCAGTGGCACCGAGATATTCGACAGGATCATCGGCGCAGCCAGGGCCCAGACGCGGCGGTGGGTAGGGCGGTGGCGCCAGTCGGTGAGTAGGGTGTGCATGCGGGCTCCTTCAGAGGAGCGGCATTGTAACGGGCCCTTAATGTCACTGCAGAACCAATGTGGGAGGGGGCTCGCCCCCGATGGCAGTCTGTCAGTGGGTGAATCTGGAGCTGACCCACCGCCATCGGGGGCAAGCCCCCTCCCACATTTGGATCGTCAGCGTTTGTGGGATTTGGCTCCGCTGGCGTTCCCTCAAGAACCAAACCACCCTCCGTCGGTCAATGTGACCGGCACCTCATCGGCCCCACTCGGGCTGATATATAGTTCACCCCTCGGATCCCTCTCACGACGAGTTCCCCATGCTTAACAAAGGACTGTTCCTTGCCTGCGCGCTGGCCCTGCTGAGCGCCTGTGATTCCTCCGATAAACCGGCTGCTCCGACCGCGCCTGCGGCGGCGACGGTTGCCCCCAAGCCGGCCAAGGCCGCCGTGGATGTGGCGGCGCTGAAGCAGCGCTACGCCGGGCGTGAATTGAGCGTGGTGGATGTGTCCGAGGTGCAGCTCGACGGGGCCAGTACCTTGTCGGTGAGCTTTTCCATTCCGTTGGATCCCGATCAGAAATTCGCTGACAAACTTCACTTGGTCGACAGCAAGTCGGGCAAGGTCGATGGTGCCTGGGAAATCTCCGACAACCTGATGGAGCTGCGCCTGCGTCACTTGGAGCCGCAGCGCAAGTTGGTGCTGACGGTTGACCCCGGCGTGAAGGCCGTGAATAACAACCTGCTGCCCGCCGAGTACATCGCCCGCCTGGAAACCCGCGACCTGCAAGCCACCGTCGGTTTCGCCAGCCGTGGCACGCTGCTGCCGACGCGCCTGGCCGAAGGCCTGCCGGTGATCGCGCTGAACGTCGACAAGATCGACGTCGAGTTCTTCCGCATCAAGCCCGAGTCCTTGCCGTCGTTCCTGGCGCAGTGGGGGCGCAACACCAGCCTGCAAAGCTATGAGTCCCGCGAACTGCTGCCGCTGGCCGATTTGGTCTACGGCGGTCGTTTCGACCTGAACCCGGCGCGTAACACCCGCGAAACCCTGTTGCTGCCGATCGCCGGCCTCAAGCAATTGCAGCAGCCGGGCGTGTACCTGGCGGTGATGCGTGCCTCGGGCACCTACAACTATTCCCAACCGGCGACGCTGTTTACCTTGAGTGATATCGGCCTGTCGGTGCACCGCTACGCCAATCGCCTGGACGTCTTTACCCAGGCGCTGGAAGGCGGCAAGGCGCTGGATGGCGTCGACCTCGAAGTGCTCGACGCCGAGGGTCGCGTGCTGGGCCAGGGCAAGACCGAGAAGGGTGGCCACGCTGAGTTGCCTTTGCCGAAAAAGGCCCAGGTGCTGCTCGCCAAGCAGGGCGAACAGACCAGTATGCTGCGCCTCGACAGCGCCGCGCTGGACCTGGCCGAGTTCGACATTGGCGGCCAACCGTCCCACCCGTTGCAGTTCTTCGTCTTTGGTCCGCGCGACCTGTATCGCCCTGGCGAAACCGTGCTGCTCAACGCCTTGCTGCGGGACAAGGATGGCAATGCCGTCAAACCGCAGCCGGTGAGCGTCGAAGTGCGTCGCCCGGATGAACAGGTGAGCCGCAAGTTCGTGTGGGATGCCGATGCCTCCGGCCTCTATCAATATCAACTGCAACTGGCCGGCGAAGCACCGACCGGGCGCTGGCAGTTGGTGTTCGACCTGGGTGATGGCAAGCCGCAGTTGTATGAATTCCTTGTCGAAGACTTTTTGCCTGAGCGCCTGGCGCTGGAACTCAAGGGCAGTGACACGCCGTTGAGCCCGGCAGACGACGCGGTGATCCAGGTCAACGGTCGTTACCTGTACGGCGCGCCTGCGTCGGGCAATCGGGTCAGTGGGCAAGTCTATGTGCGGCCGCTGCGCGAAGCGGTCAAGTCGCTGCCCGGTTACCAGTTCGGTTCCGTCACCGAAGAAGAGCTGAGCCAGGATTTCGAGCTGGACGAGAGCGTGCTCGACGCCAAGGGCCAGGAAGCACTGACCCTGGAAAGCAAATGGGCCGAGGCCAAGTCACCGCTGCAACTGATCGTACAGGCTAGCCTGCAAGAGTCGGGCGGGCGGCCGATCACGCGGCGCCTGGTGCAGCCGATCTGGCCGGCCGAGCAACTGCCGGGCCTGCGCGGGTTGTTTGACGGCACGGAAACCAACGGCGATGGCCCGGCGGAATTCGAAGTGCTGCTGGCCAACCAGGACGGGCAGAAACTCGCCGCGCCAAACCTCAAGGTGCGCCTGGTGCGCGAGCGTCGCGATTACTACTGGAACTACTCCGAGAACGATGGCTGGAGCTATCACTTCAACGAGAAATTCCTCAACCTCGACGAACAGACCCTGAACATCAAGGCCGGCGACACCGCCAAGGTCAGCTTCCAGGTGGAGTGGGGCCCTTACCGCGTTGAAGTGGAAGACCCGCAGACCGGCTTGGTCAGCAGCTTGCGTTTCTGGGCCGGCTACCAGGCCCAGGACAACACCGAAGGCGGTGCCGTGCGGCCGGACCAGGTCAAGCTGGCGCTGGATAAACCGGCGTATGGCGATGGCGACACAGCCAACGTCACCGTCACGCCGCCGGCGGCCGGTAAAGGCTACCTGCTGGTGGAGTCTGCCGAAGGGCCGCTGTGGTGGCAGGAAATCGATGTGCCGGCCGAAGGCAAAAGCTTCGCTGTGAAGCTCGATCCGACATGGTCGCGCCATGACCTGTACGTGAGCGCCTTGGTGATTCGCCCGGGCGAGCGCAAAGCCAATATCACCCCAAAACGTGCAGTAGGCCTGCTGCACCTGCCGCTGGATCGCACCCAACGCAAACTGGGCGTGACCCTCACCGCGCCGGAAAAAATGCGCCCCAAACAACCGCTGACGGTGAAGATCGCTGCTAAAAATGCCGATGGCAGCGTGCCCAAGCAGGTGCATGTGTTGGTGGCGGCGGTGGACGTGGGCATCCTCAATATCACTGAATACCCGACGCCGGACCCGTACTCCAGCCTGTTCGGCCGCAAGGCCTACGGCGTGGACCAATTCGATATCTATGGCCAGTTGATCGAAGCCGGGCAGGGCCGCCTGGCCAGCCTGGCGTTTGGTGGCGACGCGGCGTTGGCCAAGGGCGGCAAGCGCCCGGACACCAGTGTGACCATCGTCGCCCTGCAAAGCGCGCCGGTGACCTTGAATGAGCAAGGCGAGGGCGAAGTCAGCGTCAACATTCCCGACTTCAACGGCGAACTGCGCCTGATGGCCCAGGCCTGGACCGATGATCGTTATGGCATGGCCGAAGCCAAAACGGTGATCGCCGCGCCGCTGATCGCCGAGCTGTCGGCACCGCGCTTCCTCGCCGGGGGGGACCAGACGACGCTGGCGCTGGACCTGTCCAACCTGTCGGGCAAGGCGCAGAAGCTGGAGGTGCAACTGAGCGCCGACGGGCAGTTGGAGTTGGTCAACAGTGGCGCGCAAACCGTTGAGCTGAAACCAGGCCAGCGCACCACCCTGCGCATCCCAGTGAAAGCGTGGGGCGGGTTGGGCCAGGGCAAGGTCAAGGTGACGGTGAACGGCCTCGACCTGCCGGGCGAGACCCTGCCGCCGTTCACCCGTGAGTGGACCCTGGGCGTGCGGCCTGCGTACCCGGCGCTGCTCAAGCATTACCGTGCGGTGCTCAAGGATCAGCCATGGACTCTGCCGGTAGGCACCCTGGATCAATTCGATGCCTCGGGGCGCCAGGCACTGCTGAGCCTGTCGAGCCGGCCACCGCTGAACCTCGGTGCGCAGATCAGTGCACTCAAGGCCTACCCCTACGGTTGCCTGGAGCAGACCGCGAGCGGCCTGTACCCGTCGCTGTATGCCGACGATGCATTGCTCAAGCGCCTGTCGATCAAAGGCGAGTCGGACAGTGAGCGTAAACGCAAGATCGAGCTGGGCATCGAACGCCTGCTGGGCATGCAGCGCTACAACGGCAGCTTCGGTTTGTGGGGCGCTGATGGCGAAGAAGAATACTGGCTGACGGCTTACGTCACCGACTTCCTGCTGCGTGCCCGTGACCAGGGTTTTGCGGTGCCGCCTGAAGCGTTGAAAAAGGCCAGCGAGCGCCTGCTGCGGTATGTGCAGGAGCGTAACCTGATCGACGTCGACTACAGCGATAACGCCGACCACACCCGCTTTGCCGTGCAGGCCTACGCCGGCATGGTGCTGGCGCGCAGTCAGCAGGCGCCGCTGGGGGCGCTGCGCAGCATCTTCGAACGACGCAGCGATGCGCGCTCCGGTTTGCCGCTCGTGCAGTTGGCCATCGCGTTGCAGAAGATGGGCGACCAACCCCGCGCGGACCAAGCCTTGCTCGCCGGGCTGGCGGCACAGCGCAATGCCAATGAATGGCTGGCCGACTACGGCAGCCCGCTGCGGGACCAGGCGATGATCCTGGCGCTGCTGGAAGAGAACGACCTGGCCAAAGGCAAGCGTGAGGAGCGCTTGTTCACCCTGTCGGACCAGTTGGCCGCCAGCCCCTATCTGTCGACCCAGGAGCGTAACGCGCTGTTCCTGGCCGGGCGCCTCGGGTTCGCCAAACCGGATGCGAACTGGCAGGTGTCGCTCACCGGCAGTGGCGGTGTGCAGGAATTGAATAATCAGCAACCGACGCTGGCGTTGGAGGGCAAGTGGCTGTCCAGCGACTTGAGCCTGAGTCATCAGGGCGAGACGCCGGTGTACCAGCAACTGACGATCTCGGGTTATCCACAGGTGCCACCCGCGCCTGGCGGTGACAACCTGAGCATCCGTCGCGAATACCTGGGCATGAACGGCCAGCCGCTGAACCTGCGCAGCCTCAACAGCGGCGATCTGGTGCTGGTGCATCTGGCGGTCAGTGCCAAGCAGCGTGTGCCGGATGCCCTTGTGGTGGATTTGCTACCGGCCGGTTTGGAGCTGGAAAACCAAAACCTGGCGCAAAGTGCCGCCAGCCTGGAAAACGCCAGCAGCCAGGTGAAGGAGTGGCGTGAGTCGATGCAGAACGCGTCGCTCAAGCATCAGGAGTTCAGGGACGACCGCTACGTGGCGGCGATCAATCTGGAAGGCTCTGGCACGACGCACCTGCTGTACCTGGCGCGTGCCGTGACGCCGGGCACTTACCGCGTGCCGCCGCCGCAGGTGGAGTCGATGTACCGGCCGAACTGGCAGGCGGTGGGAGAGGCGCCGGCGGATCTCGTGATCAAGGGGCGCTGATATTTAAATGACGGAACTGGGTGCAAATGTGGGAGGGAGCAAGCCCCCTCCCACAGGTGATGTGTGGTGCTTTTGGGTCAGTGGACGACCCAGCTCAGGAGCCACAGGCCCAGCAGCAGCCAGATGATGCCCATGATGATCGAGGCGCGCATGAAGGCACGCACGGCCGAGTACAGCAGCATCAGGCCGATGATCAGGGTAATGATGCTGATGATCGAGGTGTCCATGCCCAACGTGCGGGACAGGCCGTCGATGAAGTTGCCACCGGCGTTGGTCAGGGCACCGAACAGGCCGCTGAGTCCGTCGACGATAAAGCGGATGACGGAACCGAGCGCTTGGCCCAACCATCCGAAAAAGCTTTCTACCTGCATGTGTGTGTCCTGATGAGAGGGTGGGCGTGTCTGTGCCTTTGGTTGTTATTGCAACAGGCTAGTTCCCTATAAGCATAGAGGTTTGCCAGTTTGAGTTTGCGTTTAGTTGCCCGCTGGACCCTGGCCAGCCTTTTGTTGGTGATCGCCTTGCTATGGCTGGCCGACCGCATCTGGCCGTTGCCCCTGCCCCAGGACGATCTGGCGCGGGTGGTGCTGGCTGAGGATGGCACGCCGTTGTGGCGGTTTGCCGATGCCAATGGGGTGTGGCGTTATCCGGTGCAGACAAGCGAGGTGTCGCCGTATTACCTGGAGGCGTTGCTGACCTATGAAGACCGTTGGTTTTACCAGCACCCCGGCGTAAACCCACTGGCGCTGGTACGAGCGACGTGGCAGAACCTCACCGGCACGCGGGTGGTGTCGGGCGGCAGCACCTTGTCGATGCAGGTGGCGCGGTTGTTGGATCCGCATTCGCGCACGTTCCATGGCAAGTTGCGCCAGTTGTGGCGCACGGCGCAGTTGGAATGGCACCTCTCCAAGGCAGAAATCCTTAACCTCTACCTGAACCGCGCACCGTTTGGCGGTACGTTGCAAGGCGTGGCGGCCGCCAGTTGGGCGTATCTGGGTAAATCGCCTTCACAGCTGACCCATGCCGAAGCCGCCTTGCTCGCCGTGCTGCCCCAGGCGCCCAGCCGTTTGCGTCCGGACCGTCACCCGCAACGCGCCCAGGAAGCCCGTGACAAAGTGTTGCGTCGACTCGCCGAGTTCCAGGTGTGGCCGCAAGCTGCCGTCGACGAAGCCCTGGAAGAACCGCTGCTGCTTGCCCCGCGCCTGGAGCCGAGCCTGGCGCCGTTGCTCGCGCGCCGCCTGAACCGCCCCGACAGCCCGCCGCTGATCCGCACCACCCTGGACGCCACCCTGCAACGCCGCCTTGAAGACCTGCTGCTGGGCTGGCGCGCGCGTTTGCCGGAGCACACCTCCGCCGCCATTCTGGTGGTGGAGGAAGAAACCATGGCCGTGCGTGCCTACCTCGGCTCGGTGGACATCAATGATGCCAAGCGCTTTGGCCATGTGGACATGATCAGCGCCCTGCGTTCGCCGGGCTCCACCTTGAAACCTTTCCTCTATGGCATGGCCCTGGACGATGGGCTGATTCACTCCGAATCCCTGTTGCAGGACGTACCCAGGCGTTATGGCGATTACCGGCCGGGCAACTTCTCGATGGGTTTTACCGGTGCGGTGCCGGCGAGCACGGCGCTGTCCAGTTCGCTCAACCTGCCGGCGGTGCAGTTGTTGGAAGCCTATGGGCCGAAGCGGTTTGCCGCCGAGATGCGCATCGGCGGCGTGCCTCTGGCATTGCCCGCATTGGCCGAGCCGAACCTGGCGCTGATCCTGGGCGGCGCAGGCAGTCGCCTCGAAGATCTGGTGAGCGGCTACAGCGCCTTCGCCCGGGACGGCAGGAGCGCCAATATTCGATTACAGCCGGACGATACGCTTAGGGAGCGACCGTTACTGTCGCCAGGGGCCGCCTGGATTGTGCGGCGCATCCTCAGTGGCCAGGCGCGGCCGGACCGCGACCCACGTGCCGAGTTGGTGCAGCGTCCCGTGCTGGCCTGGAAAACCGGCACCAGCTATGGCTTTCGCGATGCCTGGGCGATTGGCGTCGGCCCGCGTTATTTGATCGGTGTGTGGATCGGCCGACCGGACGGCACACCGGTGCCCGGCCAGTTCGGCCTGGCCTCCGCAGCGCCGTTGATGTTGCAGGTGCACGATGTGCTGACCAACCGCGACAGCCAGCGGGGTATCAGCGCGCCCGTCAAGCCGGTGCCGGCGAATGTCGGCGTGGCGGCGATCTGTTGGCCGTCGGGCCAGCCCATGAGCCGCAGCGACCCCAATTGCCGTCGCCAGCGCTTCGCCTGGACGCTGGACCACACCACGCCGCCGACCTTGCAGGCGCTGGACCAACCGTTGAGCGTGGGCTTGATGGAAAGTGTGTGGGTGAATGCCAAGGGCTTGCGGGTCGACGCCCATTGCCCTGGCGCCGAGCCCAAGACCATCGCCCTGTGGCCGGCGCCTCTGGAGCCCTGGCTGCCCAGGGCCGAGCGGCGCGAAGCGCGCATCCCCGCGGCGGACCCCGATTGCCCGCCACCGGCGCTGGCCGCGTCGTCACCGCTGTCGATTGTCGGTATCCGCGAAGGTGACCAACTGCGCCTGCCTGCCGCCAGTCAACAAGCCCTGCGCCTGAAAATCTCCGCCCTGGGCGGCAGTGGGCGGCGCTGGTGGTTCCTCAACGGTGCGCCCCTGGGCGACAGCGCTAACCAGGACTTCATCAACGCCAGTTTCGAGCGCTTGGGCCGCTATCAACTCAGCGTCCTCGACGAAGCCGGGCAAACTGCCAGGCTTGAGTTCAGCGTCGTTGATTAGATCGCCATCGGGGGCAAGCCCCCTCCCACACTTGGATGTGTTCACCTGCCAAAGGTGGGAGGGGGCTTGCCCCCGATAGCGATCTGAAGGTTCACTTGCCTTCAAGGCCATTCCCCCCGAAGCTATCCACCTTCAGGAGCCCCCGCATGAACCTCGAACACCTCACCGAACGCCTGCACCGCATCCGCGATAACAACGACTGGAAGCCATTCCACAGCCCGAAAAACCTGGCCATGGCCGCCAGCGTCGAAATGGCCGAGTTGGTGGAAATCTTCCAATGGCTGACCGAAGACCAATCGCGCCAGCTCTCTGCCGATAAGCTCGCCCATGCCGGGCAGGAAGTCGGCGATATCGTGCTGTACCTGCTGTTGCTGTGCAGCGAGTTGGGCCTGGACATGAACGAGGTGGTGCGCGCCAAACTGGCCGACAGCGAACGGCGGTTTGCCCAATGAGTGACCGCCATTTCGACCAGTTGGCCACGCGTTTCGCCGAGAAAATCTACGGCGGTGCCAAAGGGGCGATTCGCCTGGCAGTGCTCCAGGCCGACTTGACCGAAGCCCTGCCCAAGCGCCCCTTGCGTGTACTGGATATCGGCGCGGGGCTGGGCCATATGTCGCTGTGGCTGGCCGAGCAAGGCCACGCGGTCACCCTGGCCGAACCTGCCGAGCCGATGCTCGAAGGCGCCCGCCAACGTTTCGCCGAGGCCGGGCAGACCGCAACTTTTATCCATGCGCCATGGCAAGCGCTGCTGGGCCAGCTCACCGAACCCTACGACGTGGTGCTGTGCCACGCCGTGCTGGAATGGTTGGCCGAACCCCATGCGATCCTGCCGGTGCTGCACCAACTCACGGTCCCCGGCGGCTGGCTGTCGTTGGCGTTCTACAACCGCGATGCGCTGATTTATCGCAACCTGCTCAAAGGCCACTTCCGCAAAATGCGCAAGAACGACATGGCCGGCGAAAAGCAGAGCCTCACGCCGCAACAACCACTCGATCCGCGTGAGTTGGCGGCGCAACTCGTAGACCTTTGGCAGGTCGAAAGCCAAAGTGGTGTGCGGGTATTTCATGACTATATGCCGGTGGAATTCCAGGCCCGCGCGGATTTGCAGGACCTTCTGGAGATGGAACTCGCTCACCGTCGTCACCCAAGCTTTGCCGGACTTGGGCGTTATTTGCACTGGATCTGCCGTCCGGTTTAAGCGGCCCAGTCTGCGGAGGTCGAAATGCGTCGTCTCTGTTTGATCCTGTTGTCCCTGGGGTTGGGCGCCTGTTCAAGCCCTAACCCTTATGTCGCCACCTCGGCGCCGATCCCGCCGGCGCCGCCCCAGGCCGCCAACACCTTTGATGCCAGCGCCTACCCGGCGCCGGTGCGCGACTACGGCGCCTACCGCAACTGGGCCTGGCGCAACGGCCAACTGCCGGCAGGCACGGCCTGGGCGGATTCGGCGCAGATTGCCGAGGCGGTCAGCGGTGCCCTCGACCAACGCGGCCTGCGCCCCTTGCACGACAACCGCCCTGCGGACCTGCTGGTGAGCGCCGACGTGCGCCTGGAGAAGCGCCTCAAGCAGGTCCAGGACGACTACGGCTACGGTTACGGCGGCTATAACCGCTATGGCAATGGCTACGGCATGTACAACTCGGTGCCGATCGTGCGCACCTATGAGGTCCAGGTCGTGGTGGTTCGCGTCAACCTGTTCGATGCCCGCTCCGGTCAGCCGGTGTGGAGTGCCAGCGCCGAAACCGGCAGCCAGGGCAGCCTCAGCGAGCGGGGCGATGCCTTGCGCCAGGCGGTGCAAAAGGCGATGACGGCGTACCCTCCCAGTTAACCGCTATTCTCATCTCAAGCGCGGGTCGCTCTTTGGAGAACAACCATGTTTCGTCGTATCGCTACGCTAGCTGTCGTCCTGTTGCTGGGCGGTTGCCAGACCAGCCAGGTCAACCATGACTTTGATGCCAGTCGAGACTTCGGCGCCTACCGCAGTTGGGCCTGGAAAGACCCGGCCCTGCAATACCGCCCCGATGATCCGCGCATCAAGAGTGACCTCACCGAACAACGCATCCGCGAAGCCGTGGGTGAACAGCTTGATCAGCGCGGCCTGCGCCCCGCCGCGCCGGGCAGCAAGGCTGACCTCAATGTGCAGGCCTACCTGATCGTCGAAGATCGCCAGCAACAAGTCACCACCAACTACGGCGGCGCCTGGGGCGGCCCATGGAATGGCTACTGGGGCGCGCCGATGTACAACGAAACGCGCAACATCACTTACAAAGTGGCGACCGTCCAGATCGACCTGCTCGACGGCAAGGACGGCAAACTGGTCTGGCGCGGCAGCGACGAACAAATGATGGCCAGCTCGCCCAACCCCCAGGATCGCGACAAAGCCATCCGCACCACCGTCACCCGCATCCTCTCCAGCTACCCACCCCACTAAAAAACCACACAAACCCATTGTGGGAGGGGGCTTGCCCCCGATAGCGGTGTATCAGTAACAGCTGAGCTGGCTGACACTCCGCTATCGGG
>NZ_JAIOKW010000038.1:0-55795 GCF_020093335.1 Pseudomonas fluorescens group sp.
ACGCAGGAGTGGGTGAGGGGGATGGTTGCGTTGGGGGCGATATTTGTTTCGGGTGATCAGCAAGCGAATGCCGTAGCTAAAAGCAAGCACCGGAATGCTGTCGAATTGTAGCTCGGTTATCCAGCGTGTGGCGCCAAACAGAAGTAGTGGACCTGCAACTATCAGGGCGAATCCAACCCATGTTCTGAGGGCAGGACGCTTGATCTTTCTGTCGAGCAATACGGCGAGTGTGACGAGGGTGATGAGAGTGATCCAAGAAGCATATTCGGTCATCGTTTCATCCACCTTGGTAAGGTCGGACGAAGGATGAGGGTGATCGCTGAGGGCTGACCCCAATGGGGTGATTACCTGGCACCCCTGCGAAGGTGGCGCCATAGTGGCCGATGTGTTGAGTCCTTTCGATGTTCACGGGTTTCTGCCGAGAAAGTGGAGACCGCACTATTTTCATTCAGCAGCGGGTAACTTCTGTAGAGGGGAGAGTGGGTGTTTGAAGCAGTTTGGGAAGAGGATGTCGCAGCGTTTGGAGATTTCTTACAGCGGTTTCCGGCATTTATGGCTTGGCAGCGAGGCAACAGGTAAAAGCGGCCAAATGTGGGCGCCGAGCTTGCCCATGATGACAATGCTCAGGCGCTGGCAGGCCGACTCACACACCGTTCAAAAATCGCCTCCAACCCCCGGTAATCACACGCCACCGCATCAATATTCGCCGGTACCCACGCCGCGTGTTTGACCAGCCACCAGTTCACCGAAAAACCCGCATTCACGATGATCTGTTCGAATAGGATCCGCTGCGCCCGACCATTGCCTTCTCGGAAGGGGTGGATGACGTTGAGGTCGCCGTAGGCTTCAGCAATCTGTGTGATCAACTCGGCCTGACTCGCGCCGACATACCAGTTCGCCTCTGCCATGCGCCGGATGATTTTCGCCGCTTCCGGCGGGATGCGTTCCGGGGTGCAGAACAGGGTGTCGCCTTTCTGGATGTTGACGCTGCGCAGTTCGCCGGCCCAGTCGTAGATATCGCCGAACAGGGTGCGGTGGATATGTTGCAGGCGCTCAAGATCGTAGGGCGGTGCGAAGAGGGGGAGGCTGCCTACGGCGATTTCGGAAAGCTCCCGCTCGGCCTGGTGCAGGCGCGTTTCGTCGAGCAAATCGAGGCGGTTGCGCAGGACGCTGCTACCGGGATAGCAGTACGGATCCTGGCCCACCCCGTATTTGTCGAGCATCAGCGTGGGGTGTTGCGGTACTTGGCGAGGACGGCTTCGCGGGTCGGCAAGGGTTTGTCGACGTCCGCCGGTTGGGTGTCGAACCCTTCCAGGCGCAGGCTGGCCAGGTAATTGGAACGGCGGATCTTGTGGTAGTGATCCTGTTTTTGCTCAAACGTCAGTTCGCTCATCGCAGCGTACTCCTGGGTGGCAAAGCTTGATTGTAGCGCAATGCTTCAATGGGCAGGCGGGATAAAAACCACGTCACATTTTGTGCAAAAAATCCGCCAGTAGCCTGATTTCAGGGTATGTTTCACCGCAAAATCTTGTAGGGCGATTCCGCCCACTACTTAAAGGGAAGTTAAGCATGGGTTTGCTGCGTATCGCCTCGGCGGTGTCTTTGTGTGCGGTGGCTTTTTCGGTTCAGGCCGAGCAATTGCCGATTGAAGTGCTCAGTGCAGTGGTCAAGGATCAGAAGATCGCTGACGCCGAAGTGTTGCTGCAACGCAATGGCGCGCAGAACATAGTGGGCCGCACCAACGTCCAGGGTCAGGTGACGCTCACCAGCGAAGGTGCAGACGATGGCACCAACCTGCTGATCATCAAGAAGCCCGGTTACTCCAATCTGGTGGTGAAGTGCCCGTGCGCAGGCATGACGTATGCCATCAGCCCGGTAATGGAAAACCTCGACGGCCTGCGCGTGGTGCTGACGTGGGGCAAGACCCCGCGTGACCTCGACTCCCACATGATTTTCCCCGGCAATAACATCTATTTCGAGAACAAGAACGGCACCGATGCCGAGCTGGATGTGGATGACACCGACAGCTACGGCCCGGAAACCATCACCTTGCAGAAGAAGCACTACGGCGAAAGCTACGTGTACGCCGTGCACGACTTCAGCAATGGCGGCAATCCGGGCTCGCGTCAGCTGTCCAACAGCGAAGCCAAGGTGTTCGTGTACATGGGGCAATCGCTGGTACGCACCTATTACGTGCCGAAAAACCGCAGCGGTAACCTGTGGACGGTGTTCCGCATGACCGGCAGCGGTGACTTCCAGGACATCAACACCTTCAGCGGCGTGACCGTGAATGCCGCGAGTGTACTGAACGAAGTCAAACCGTTGCTGGACGACAGCGTGGCGATTACCGCTGTCGCGGTCAGTTCTTCCGCACAAACCGATGCGAAACGTCTGAACCTCCAAGGTGAGGCGGCCTACCAGGCGGGTAACCTGGACCAGGCCATCGACCTGTTCCGTCAGGCGATCGAACTGGACAATGGTTTCGGCAAGGCCTACGGCAACCTGGGCCTGGCGTATCAGAAAGCCGGCAATACTGCCGAGTCTATCTGGGCCAACCGCAAGGCCATCGCCCTGGCGAACGGCGCGAACGCTGCGACGGTGCGGGCTGGCGCTTATTACAACATTGCGCGGATCTACGAAGCGGCAGGGCAGTTTGCCGATGCGTTGCGTCACTACCAGTTGGCCAAGGAACAGAAGGCCAATCCGGTGTATGACACGGCGATTGAGCGGGTGCAAAATCGCTGATTCAGCTGCCGTGCAGAGTTAAGGTGCAGGAGGGGGCTTGCTCCCGATGGTGGTGTGTCAGTACAGAGGTACTGCTGACACTCTGCTATCGGGAGCAAGCCCCCTCTCACATTTGGTTGGTGTTATTCCTACAACTGCATTCGACCTTGTCGCATTTGGCCCAAGGCCACCGCAGTACCCTGTGTATCATCCTGTCTCTTTTTTCCTCGCGACCTTTCTCGATTCGCTGAGATTCCCAGGCTATGTTTTGGAGCCAACTCAGCGGTCAATGGAGTGACAGCCTATGCACGACACCCTCCAGCAGGTCTTCGGTTATCCACAGTTTCGTTTGGGCCAGGAGCAAACGATCAGCGCTGTACTGGCCGGCCGTTCGGCGGCGGCAATTTTCCCCACCGGGTCGGGCAAGTCCCTGTGTTACCAGCTGTCGGCGGTGTTGCTGCCGCACCTGACAGTGGTGGTGTCGCCGTTGTTGGCGTTGATGCAGGACCAGTTGGGTTTCCTGCAGCGGCATGGCATTTCGGCAGGCAGTATCGATTCGGCCCAGAGCCGTGACGAGGCCAATGAAGTGATGGCCCGTGCGCGCTCCGGTGAGCTGAAAATCTTGATGATTTCGGTGGAACGCTTGAAGAACGAGCGATTTCGCAACTTCCTGCAAAGTGTGCAGATTTCGCTGCTGGTCGTGGACGAGGCGCACTGTATTTCCGAATGGGGCCACAACTTCCGCCCGGACTATCTGAAGCTGCCGGACTACCAGCGTCAGTTCAATATTCCACAAGCGCTGCTGCTGACGGCTACAGCGACGCCTAAGGTGATTGCCGACATGCAGGCGAAGTTCGCCATTGCGCCGGACGATGTGGTGACTACGGGCTTCTACCGGCCCAATCTCAACCTGTTGGTGGAGCCGGTCAGCGGCTCTGACAAGCGCCGACGCTTGGTGGAGTGGATGAACGAGCGCGCCAATCAACCCAGCATCGTCTACGTCACCTTGCAGAAAACCGCCGAGCAGATTGCCGAGCACCTGAACCGTAATGGCATCCAGGCCGAGGCTTATCACGCGGGTTTACCTCACGATAAGCGCGAGGGCATCCAGCAGCGTTTCATGGGCGGGCGCTCCCATTGCATTGTCGCTACCATCGCGTTTGGCATGGGCATCGACAAGAGTGATATCCGCAACGTGGTGCACTTCGACCTGCCCAAATCCATCGAGAACTACAGCCAGGAAATCGGCCGTGCGGGGCGTGATGGGCAGCCGTCCGACTGCCTGGTGTTGGCCAACCGCGACAGCCTTAATGTGCTGGAAAACTTTGTGTACGGCGATACGCCCGAGCAGGACGGTATTCGCCGGGTACTCGATGAGTTACAGGCAGCACGCAGTGAGGGGCAGTGGGAGTTCCTGCTGAGGTCGCTGTCGGACCACAGTAATATCCGCGAGCTGCCGCTCAAGACGTTGCTGGTGCAGCTGGAGCTCAAGGGCGTGATAGCGCCGCGCTACGCGTTCTACGCCGAATACCGTTTCAAATACCTGATCGAACCTGAGGCTTTGCTGGCGCGTTTCTCCGGCGAACGACAGCAGTTTGTCGCGGCGATCATCCAAGTCTGCAAACGGGCAAAGACCTGGGCGACGGTGGATTTTGACGCGCTTTATCAACAGCACAATGCCGAACGTGGGCGGGTGGTGAAGGCGCTGGACTATTTCCAGGAGCAGGGCTTGATCGAGCTGGAAAGCAAGCAGATGACCGAGGTCTACAGTTTGCTGAATACAGATTTTGACCCACAGGCACTGAGCGAAGCGTTATACACAGGCTTCAAGCAGCACGAGGTGGGCGAAGTGGCGCGAATTCACGCCATGCTCGATCTGTTCGCCACCGAGCACTGCCTGGGGCAGCGCCTGGCGAAGTATTTTGGTGATGAAAACGCACCGCAACGTTGCGGTCATTGCTCGGTGTGTCACGGGCACGTTGCGCACCTGCCGCCACCGCCAAGCTTGCCGCCGCTTGTGGATAAAAACTTCATGGGACTGTGCGGTGATTTTATCCACAGGCATCATGAACACACCGGCCAACTGCCAGGTGCGGAACGCCTGACGCGTTTCCTTGGTGGCATCAGTGTGCCGTTGTTTACCAAGTTGAAGGCGCGGGGGATACCGGGTTTTGCAGCCTTGGAAGAGTACCCGTACGCAGCGGTAAGAACGTGGGCGCAGACGGGGCTGAGTGCTTTGGACCAGTAACCCTGTGTGAAGATATTTCTGTCTCGTCGTGTGGATTTCATCGGGGCTGATCAGCGAGTCGGATGACAGTCGCGATGCGTTCGGAATGCGAGTCTATGGGGCTCTATCTTTCTACATAGGCAATTCCCATGGACATCCCTTCACCGAAGCTTCTCACTGCATTACTGGCGGTCTGTGGTCTGGTGACTGCCTGGCCGCTGATGGCTGCTATCGAGCCGTTGAAAGACGCCGACTGTCGACTGATGACGGAGCGCAGTACCATCAGCGAGAAGAACCCGCTTGCGTGCCAGCGTTTGAGCCGGGTTTCGTTCAGCTATGTGAACTTTGACGGTGTGCGCCAGGACGATGGAAGTATCGTGGTAATGGACGCCGTCGCGCCCTTTGTGCAGGAAATCTTCAGCGGCTTGTTGCAACGCGGGTTTCCGTTGAGGAAGGCCATACCGCTTGAGCATTACAAGGGTGATGACAAGGCATCGATGGATGATAACAACACCAACAGTTTCAATGGGCGAGCGCTGACAGGCCGCCCCGGCTGGTCTATCCACGCCTATGGTGCCGCCATCGATATCAACCCGGTGCAGAATCCGTACGTATCGTTCATGCGTGACGAAAAGGGCGAATACACAGGGATGGCTAAGATCGAGCCTAAGTCTGCGACGCCCGTGGGGCTCAACCGCCTCAACGTCCGTGCTGACGAGCCTGTCTACCCAGGTAGGACAGAAGATGTCATCGATCTGTTTGCTAACAACGGTTTTTTGACATGGGGGGGTTACTGGGACACCCGCATCGATTACCACCATTTCCAGATCGGCCGGGCGTCGTTCGCGGAGTACCTGGCCAGCGTTTCACCTAAAAAGGCAAAGCTGGCCATGGAGACCTATGTTCAGTCCTATCGAGATTGCGTGTCGACCTCGCTGGAGAAGGACCATGGCATGGCGCGTGCCGTCTGCGTACGCCAGGTAGTTGAGGCCAGCCCTGAGTAGGTGGTTGCGGGAGCGCTCGGAAACCCGTATCTAAGAGGCACGACTCTCCAGGGCCTCATCGATGACTCAAACCACGCCACAACGCTCGGACTACCGTCATTTTCAGCCGATCATCACGCGCTGGCACGACAACGATGTGTATGGCCATGTGAACAACGTGACCTACTACAGCTTTTTCGACACGGCGGTGAATACCTACCTGATCGAACACGGTGGGTTGGATATTCATGACGGCGAAGTGGTGGGGTTTGTGGTGAGCTCAGCGTGCGATTACTTTGCGTCGATTGCCTTTCCCGAGCGCATTGAAATCGGCCTGCGGGTGGGCAAGTTGGGCAATAGCTCAGTGCAGTACGAGTTGGCGGTATTCAAGGCCGGCGAGGAAGAGGCCTGTGCGGCAGGGCGCTTTGTGCATGTGTTTGTGGATCGGGGGTCGAACCTGCCGGTGAGTATTCCGGGGTCGTTGCGTGAGGCGTTGCAGCGGTTGGTGACCTGACCTGATACCCCGAACACCATGGCGCTAAATGTGGGAGGGGGGTCGTTGTGGTGAGCAGGCTTGCCCTGCGCCGGGCCGCGAAGCGGCCCCAAAACCCGACAATCAGTTCTGACTGAAAGAACGCGGCGCCTGGATCAGGGGCGCTTCGCGCCCCAGCGCGGGGCAAGCCCGCTCACTACGACAAACCCGCACACACCTTGGGTGTGGGGTGTATTTCAGATGTTACCGGTGACGGTAGTGATGCTTGTTTTTGCGATGCCCATAGGCATGCCCGCGTCCACGATGATCATCCCGGTCATAACGACGGTTATCACGCCCACGATAACGACGATCATCGTCATCGCTCTTGTTGCCCATGTAGTTACCCAGCGCGCCACCTGCACCACCACCCGCGGCTGCGCCGATCAGGCTGCCGGTGTTGCCGCCCATGCTACGGCCTACCACGTTGCCGCCGGCTGCGCCGAGGGCACCGCCAATGGCTGCTTCGCCGCGGCTGCGCTTGTCTGCACCGACCGCACTGCCGCCTGCGCCGCCGAGAGCTGCGCCGATGGCCGAGCCGGTGTTACCGCCGATCTGCTGGCCGACAACCGAACCGAGTACCCCGCCCAATGCGCCGCCCACACCGGCTTCGGTGGTGCCACCGGCCATGGCTGCGCCACTGACCAGGCCAAGGGACAACAAGAGAATCGAGGAGAACTTCATAGAGAGACCTCAAGAGGATGACGGCGCGATCCTGAGGCTGTGTCGAGATTGTGACAATAGAAATCCGACCAGTAACACGAGTTGTACACAATTCTATAAGTTACTGTTTTAACACGGGAACTTAAGTTGAATTCGTCAGTCTTTAGCTACTTGGGAACGGCCGCTTTTATGCAAAAGCGGCCTTTTTTGTGCCCGCAATTCAGGATGATCAACACGCCATCGTTGTAGTGAACGGGCTTGCCCCGCGCTGGGCTGCGCAGCAGCCCCAATAAGAACGCCGCGTTGTCTCAGACACTCTGCGGCGCCTGGTTTTAGGGCCGCTTCGCAGCCCCGCACGGGGCAAGCCCGCTCACTACAGGTCCGGTGATCAGGCCGAGCGTGCCATGATCAAGCCATTGTTACTTGCCGCTTCCAAACGGATCGCCACGAACTTCGACGTCGGCGTATGGCTGCCATCCCCGGTGCTTTCCAGCGGCACCAGCGGGTTAACCTCCGGATAGTAAGCCGCTGCCTGCCCTGCCGGGATATCAAACGCCAGCAAGGTAAAGCCCTTCACGCGGCGTTCACGGCCGTCTTCCCACAATGACACGATGTCGGCCTTCTGCCCCGGCTTGAAGCCCAGGCGAATAATGTCGGCTTCGTTGACGAACAACACATCACGCTGGCCCTTGACCCCACGGTAGCGGTCGTCCAGGCCATAGATCGTGGTGTTGTACTGATCGTGCGAGCGCATCGACTGCATGATCAGGTCCGGCACGCGGCCGGTGGCGTGGGTGCGTTCGTGGATCAAGTCCTTGGGCAGGATGTTGGGGCGGAAGTTGGCACGGCCCGATGGCGTGTTCCAGCGGCGCGCACCGGCGGAGTTGCCCAAGTAGAAGCCGCCTGGGTTTTTGATCTTCTCATTGAAGTCCTTGAAGCCTGGGATGGTGTCGGCGATCAGGTCGCGGATGCGGCTGTAGTCGGCCACCAGCCAGTTCCAATCCACCGGTTTGCTGCCCAGGGTCGCGGCGGCGATACCGGCCAGGATCGCCGGCTCCGATTTCATCAATTTCGACAGCGGCTGCAACTGGCCGTTGGAGCCGTGGACCATGCTGAACGAGTCTTCCACCGTCACCGCTTGCGGGCCTTCGGCCTGGATGTCGATGTCGGTACGGCCCAGGCACGGCAGGATCAGCGCGTCTTTGCCGTGCATCAAGTGGCTGCGGTTGAGCTTGGTGCTGATCTGCACGGTCAGGTCGCAATTGCGCAGCGCTTCGAAGGTGCGCGGGCTGTCCGGCGTGGCTTGGGCGAAGTTGCCGCCCAGGCCGATAAACACTTTGGAGCGGCCTTCAAGCATGGCGTGAATCGCTTCCACCACATTGTGGCCGTTGTCGCGCGGCACCTTGAATTGGAAGCGACGTTCCAGTGAGTCGAGGAACGCCACCGGTGGGCGTTCGTTGATACCCATGGTGCGGTCGCCCTGCACGTTGCTGTGGCCACGCACCGGGCACAGGCCGGCGCCCGGGCGACCGATATTGCCGCGCAGCAGCATCAGGTTGGCGATTTCCTGGATGGTCGGGACCGAATGGCGGTGCTGGGTGATGCCCATCGCCCAGCACATGATCACGTTCTTGCCTTTGGCGTACATGCGCGCGGCTTGTTCGATCTCGACCAAGGGCAGGCCGGACTGCGCGACGATTTCATCCCACGAGGTGTCGTCGATCTTGCCCAGGTAATCCAGCACGTTGGTGGTGTGTTCGTTGAGGAAGTCGTGGTCGAACACGGCCTCTTTGCCTTCGGCCTGGGCCTCGCGTTCCCACAACAACAGGAACTTGGCCATGCCGCGCAGGATGGCCATGTCGCCACCCAGCGCCGGGCGGAAGTACGCGGTGTTGGTCGGTTTGTCGCCGTTGGTGAGCATTTCCAGCGGGTGTTGCGGATGCTGGAAGCGTTCCAGGCCGCGCTCTTTCAATGGGTTGATACACACCACCTGAGCACCGCGCTTAACCGCTTCACGCAGCGGTTCGAGCATGCGTGGGTGGTTGGTGCCGGGGTTCTGGCCCCAGACGAAAATCGCGTCGGCGTGTTCGAAGTCATCAAAGGTCACGGTGCCTTTGCCCACGCCCACGCTTTGTGCCAGGGCAACGCCGCTGGCTTCGTGGCACATGTTCGAACAGTCCGGAAAGTTGTTGGTGCCGTAGGCGCGCACGAACAGCTGATACAGGTACGCCGCCTCATTGCTGGCGCGGCCCGAGGTGTAGAACTCGGCCATGTCCGGGCTGGGCAGGGCGTTGAGATGCTTGCCGACCAGGTCGAACGCCGCCTCCCAACTGATGGGCGTGTAGCGGTCGGTTTCGGCGTCGTAGCGCATCGGCTCGGTCAGGCGGCCTTGGTATTCCAGCCAATAGTCACTCTGCTCCAGCAAGGCAGTGACGCTGTGTTTGGCAAAGAACGCAGCATCCACACGGCGCTTGGTGGCTTCCCAGTTCACCGCCTTGGCGCCGTTTTCGCAGAACTTGACCATGCCGCTTTCGGGCGAGTCGCCCCAGGCACAGCCGGGGCAGTCGAAGCCGCCGTTCTGGTTGGTCTTGAGCATCATGCGCAGGTTTTTCAGCGCGTTGTCGCTGGTCAACCAGGCTTGCGCCACGCTGATCAGTGCCCCCCAGCCGCCCGCCGGGCCTTTATAAGGCTTATAGCGCGGGGTTGGGGTTTGGTCGGCTTGATGATGATTGCTCACGGCTGGTTCTCCATCGCAGGGCTGTAGACCCGCGGCGCACTTTTCTGCGGCAGGTGGATGAGATTGAGGTTATGCCGGCGTGCCCATTGCAGGGCCAGGCCGGTGGGCGACGACAGGCTGACCAGGGTCTGGATGCCCGCGCGCAGGACTTTCTGGATCAATTCAAGGCTGCAACGGCTGGTGACAATCGCCAGGCCGCCTTCGGTCGGAATCTTTTGGCGGATCAGCGCGCCGATCAGCTTATCGAGGGCGTTATGCCGGCCGATGTCTTCGCGACCCAGGAGCAATTCGCCTTGGCTGTTCATAAATACCGCGGCGTGCACGGCGCCGCTGTACTGGCCCAGGGGCTGGAACGCACTGATGCGCTGACGCAGGCCATCGAGCCATTCGGCGGGCGGCAGCGGCGCACCGGGCAGTACCTGAAGGTCTGGCAGCGCTTGTTCCACGGCTTCCACACCGCACAGGCCACAGCCGCTGGTACCGGCCAATTGGCGGCGTTGCTGCTTGAGGTTCCAGAAGGCGCGGCTGGAAATCTGCACCTGTGCATACTGGGTAGAGCCGGTTCCGCTGAGTTTCAGGTCATAAATATCGCTAACGTCGGCAATAATGCCGCTGCCGATGCTGAAGCCGACGATAAAGTCTTCCAGGTCCGTCGGCGTCACCAGCATCACCGCCTGGCTGATATCGTTGAAAGCAATCGCCAACGCCACTTCTTCCGCCAAGGCTGTGCTGGCGGATTCCGTGTGATCGAGGTTGCAATACTGATAGCTCTGGCTGGCGGCGGGCGCGGGCGTTTCAAGAGCGGGCGCCGCGCAGACTGGGCGCTTGGCGTTCATGGGGCAGTACCACCGGCGGATTGGTCAGTGTTTAGACTAGGCGCGACAAAGCGTCGCGTCTAATTGCCAGTACTGATCTACCGATAGATGACGTCGATCAAGACTCTTTTTGCGATTTCTGAAACAGCGCGAAACACGCTTCCGCCAAGGCAGAGCGGGGTGCGCTGCGGCGCATGATCAGCCCCAGGCGCGCCAGGGTGTGGGCGTCGTCGATGGGTTGCAGGCGCAAATGCTCGGTGAGCGCGTCCAGGCCCCCGTCCAATGGCATCACCGCGCAACAGAGTCCGCCGTGCACGGCTTGTAACAACTGATGGACGGCATCGGTTTGTAACAGCGGCTGCGGGTGCAAGCCCCGGCTGTGAAAGTTGTGGTCGATGGACTGGCGAAAGTGCATGCCGCTGGTGAGCATGCCCAAGGGCAGTTCGATCAGTGCTTCCCAGCTCAGCGGCGTGTCGCCGAAGCTGAAAAAGCGCTGGTCGTAAAGCAGGCCCATACGGGTTTCGCCCAAGGCCAGCGAGTCGAAGCGTTCATTGTCCAGCCGCTCCAGGTAGGACACGCCTAAATCCAGGCGATTGCTCGCCAGTTGTTCAAGGATTTGTTCGGAGCTGAGTGCCGACAGCTCGAAACGCAGGCTTGGGTGCTCTTTGTGCAGTTGCTGCATTAGTGCCAGTGGATCAAAGCTCGACAGTGGCACCACGCCCAGGCGCAACGTACCCACCAGGTTGCCGCGACAGGCGGCTGCTTCAGCCTGCAAGCCGTCATACGCCGCCAGCACGGTGCGTGCCCAGGCCAGTACCCGTTCGCCAGGCGCGGTGAACCCCTCAAAGCGCTGGCCGCGATTGACCAGGGGAAGATCAAGTTCTTCCTCAAGGCTGCGCAGGCGCATCGACAGGGTCGGTTGGGTGATATGGCATCGTGCCGCCGCCTGGCCGAAGTGACGCGTCTCGTCGAGGGCGATGAGGAATTTCAGCTGTTTGATGTCCATCTTCGCTCCAGGGCTTATTCCAATGGCGGGGGGATTCTAGCGCGTTTGGGTCTTTGGTCGGGCTGGAACCCAAGTCTGTGGGACTGGTCTAGTCTTTGGCATCTGGAAACCAAACATCAAGGAGAGCGCACCATGAGTCTTATTAGCTTTATTAAGGAAGCGGGCGAGAAGTTGATCGACCTGTTGACGCCGGGTAATGCGAACGCGAGTGAGCAGTTGAAGGAGCACGTGGCGAAAGTGGGTCTGGGTAATCCGAATGTGCAGACCACGGTGGATGGCGACAAGGTAACCGTCACCGGTGAAGTCGCCACCCAGGAAGAGAAAGAAAAGATTTTGCTGGCGCTGGGCAATATTGCCGGTGTGGCCAGTGTGGATGACCAGATCACCGTATCCGGCCCGGCCGTAGCTGCCGCCCGTTTCGTCGTGGTGAAAAAGGGTGACACCCTGAGCGCGATTTCCCTGGCGGTGTATGGCAACGCCAACCAGTACAACAAGATCTTTGAGGCCAACAAGCCGCTGTTGTCTCATCCAGACAAGATTTATCCAGGGCAGACGCTGCGTATTCCTGAGTAAGCCCAATACGAAAGGTGGGAGGGGGCTTGCCCCTCCCACATTGGTTCAAAGTCCGACAATGAGATCACGGTAGTCGCCGACGGCGGCAAATTCTGCCGTGTCCTTGGGCCCTTTTTGGCTGTCCGGCTCCTTCACCGCGAGCAAATGCTCCACACCAAACGCCTGGGCACTGCGCAGGATCGGCAGGGTGTCGTCGATAAACAAGCTGCGGGCCGGGTCGAAGTTAATGTCGGCTTGCAGGGCATCCCAGAACTGCGGGTTTTCCTTGGCGAAACCGTAGTCGTGGGAACTGATCAATCGCTCGAAATACGGCGCCAGTTCAATGCGTTCCAACTTCAATGACAGCGAATCACGATGAGCGTTGGTGATCAGGATCACACGCTTGCCGGCCTGTTTGATCGCCGCCAGAAAGGTATCGGCGTCTGGGCGCAGCGCGATCAGGTGGGCGGTTTCCAGCTTGAGTTCACGTACCGGGATATTCAGCTCGGCACTCCAGAAATCCAGGCAATACCATTGCAACTGTCCCGCGTTACGCTCGAACAGTGGCTGCAACTCCATCTCGGCCATGGCGCGGCTCACCCCATGCAACTCGGCGTAACGCTGCGGCAGGTGCTCCATCCAGAAGTGGTTGTCGAAATGCAGGTCGAGCAGCGTGCCGTCCATGTCCAGCAGGACAGTGTCGATGGCGTGCCAAGGCAAAGAGGGCATGGGACGTTCTCATGTAAGTAAAGATATCCGACACAGACAATCGGAAAAGCCACGGTATAGTAACCCGATCACGCCAAGGAGCCGCTTATGCGCCAGAAACCCACCGTCCTCGCCCGCGAAATAGTCGCCAGTAGTCGTTTGTTCCGCGTGGAGGAAGTGCAATTGCGCTTTTCCAATGGCGTTGAACGGACCTACGAGCGCCTGGTGGGCCGCGGTGCCGGCTACGGGGCGGTGATGATTGTGGCGATGATCGACGAAGATCATGCGTTGCTGGTGGAAGAGTATTGCGGCGGCACGGATGAATATGAATTGTCCCTGCCAAAGGGCTTGATCGAGCCCGGCGAGGATGTGCTGGCGGCGGCGGACCGCGAGTTGAAAGAAGAAGCGGGCTACGGCGCGCGACAGTTGGAGCACATCACCGAGCTGTCGTTGTCGCCTGGTTATATGAGCCAGAAAATCCAAGTGGTGCTGGCCACCGATCTGTATGAAGAGCGCCTGGAAGGCGATGAGCCTGAGCCCATGCGTGTGGAGCGGGTCAACCTGCGTGAGCTGTCGCAGCTTGCGCAAAACGAGCAATTCAGTGAGGGCCGCGCCCTGGCCGCGCTGTACCTGGTACGAGACCTGCTGACCCAGCGAGGAGCGTTTAGCGCATGAGCGAACTGTTTTTAGGTCACCCGTTTATTGCCCCTGTGATCGAACTGGCCCGCCAGGCCGGTGAAGTGATATTGCCGTACTGGCGCGCCGACGTGGCCGTCACCTCCAAGGCTGACGATTCGCCCGTGACGGCAGCGGACTTGGCCGCTCACCATCTGATTCTCGCCGGCCTCACCGCGCTGGACCCAAGCATCCCCGTGCTGTCCGAGGAGGATGCCGATATCGACCAAAGCGTGCGTGCCGGCTGGCAGCGCTGGTGGTTGGTGGACCCGTTGGATGGCACGAAGGAGTTCATCGCTGGCAGTGAAGAGTTCACCGTCAACATCGCCTTGATCGAACAAGGCCGGGTGATATTTGGCGTGGTGTCGATGCCCACCAGTGGCCGTTGCTACTTCGGTGGCGCGGGCCTGGGCGCCTGGCGCTCGGATGTGAATGAAGCGCCCAAGCAGATTCAAGTTCGCGAGGCGCCGGCGGCGGGCGAGTCGTTTACGGTGGTGGCCAGTCGTCGGCACACCAGCCCCGAGCAGGAACGCTTGTTGGACGGTTTGAGCGAAGGCCTGGGCGCACTGAAGCTGGCGAATATAGGCAGTTCGTTGAAGTTTTGCTTGTTGGCCGAGGGCAGCGCGGATTGCTACCCGCGCCTGGCGCCGACGTCGCAGTGGGACACCGCAGCCGCCCAAGGCGTGCTGGAAGGCGCGGGCGGTGAGGTGTTGGAGTTGAGCGGTGAACCGTTCAGTTATCCGGCGCGGGCATCGTTGTTGAACCCGTTCTTCCTGGCGTTGCCGGCGAAGGCAGCATGGCGTGAGCGGTTGCTCACCCTGGCCAGGTCGTAAGGCCACAGCCGATCAAAATGTGGGAGAGAGCAAGCCCCCTCCCACAGGTGTTTTGTGTTGGGGCGGTTAGCGGTGCAGGACGTACTGGCCAGTAAACGTCACCGCTCGTTCCTCACTGCCCTCATTCACAATCCACGTCTCCAACGTCAATCGCGCGCGGCCATAGCGCTTGTACGTCGCCACGAAACGTTTCCACACCTTCTCCTCCGGCGCCTGGCACACCACCGTCGCATCCCGCGTAACCGGCAGCGGATAACTGATCTGCCCCTCCTGAATCACGATATGCCCGTCTTCAATGCCTTCTTCGCGCAACTGCAAGTGCAGCCAGCCCCAGCCCGCCAGCACCGCGCCGCAATACAGGCTGCCGCCGAACATGGTGCTCTTGTGGTTGATGTTGGCGTGCAAGGGCAGATGCAGTTCCAACCGTTGGTCGTGCCAGTCGAGCACCTTGAGGCCCATTTCCCGGGTAAGGGGGATGTCATGGTGAAGGATGGATTCCAGGTAACGGCTGTCGCGGCTCATGGCGGCCTCATGGCGGGTGGGAGTGGTCATTCGTCGTCGCCACTTTGGTTGGCGAAATTCAGGCCGTGCTTGCGCAGTTTGTCGTGCAGTGTCTTGCGCGGTACGCCCAGGGCTTCGGCGAGGCTGCGCATGGAACCGTGGGGGCGAGTCAGTTCGGCAGCGATCAGGCTCTTTTCGAACTGCTCGACTTGCTCGCTCAGGCCGCCGGGTGTGGAGGTCAGGACGCCAGCCGCTGGGTTGTCCGGCGAGCTGTCCAGCGCCAGTTCCAGGCCCAGCGCGAAGCGTTCGGCGGCGTTCTGCAATTCACGTACGTTGCCCGGCCAGCTATGGCGCAACAGCAGCGCGCGCTGCCCCGGTTGCAGCTCATGCAGTGGCAGGCCGTGGCGGCTGCTGGCTTCATCGGCGAAGTGCTGGAACAACATCAGTGCATCTTCACCGCGCTCACGCAGTGGCGGAATGCGCAGCGGCGCGACGTTGAGGCGGTAATACAAGTCGGCACGGAAGCGGCCCTGGTCGGCGGACTGGCGCAGGTCTTCCTTGGTCGCGGCGATGATGCGGATATCCAGCGGGATCAACTGATTGCCGCCCAGGCGCTCCACCACGCGCTCCTGCAACAGGCGCAAGAGTTTGACCTGTACATCCAGGCTCATGCTTTCAATTTCATCGAGGAACAAGGTGCCGCCGTTGGCGAATTCGAACTTGCCGATACGGCGCTTCTGCGCGCCGGTAAAGGCGCCGGGCTCATGGCCGAACAGCTCGCTTTCGACGACCGATTCGGCCAACGCCCCGGCGTTGATCGCCACAAAGGGGCCGCTACGACGACTGGACAGGTCGTGCAGTGCGCGGGCGACCACCTCTTTGCCGGCGCCGGTTTCGCCGAGAATCAGCACATCGGCCTTGGTCGCGGCCAACGCGCCGATCTGTTCGCGCAGGCGCAGCATTTGCGGGGAGTGCCCCACCAGGCGCGTGCTCAGTTGCTGGCGGTCGCTGAGGGCCAGGCGCAGGCTGCGGTTGTCCAGCACCAGGCGGCGCAGGGCGAGGGCGCGACGCACGCTGTCGAGCAGGGCGTCGCTGGCGAACGGCTTTTCCAGGAAATCATAGGCGCCGGCGCGCATGGCCTGCACCGCCAGCGGCACGTCGCCGTGGCCGGTGATCAGCAGCACCGGCAGGTCCGGGTCCTGGCCGTGCAGTTCTGCCAGCAACTCCAGACCGTCCATGCCGGGCATGCGGATGTCGCTGACCACCACGCCTGGCCAGTCCCGCGACAAGCGCGCGGTGAGGCCGGTGGCTTCGCCCAGGGTCAGGACTTTCAGCCCGGCCAGGTCCAGGGTCTGGCACAAGGCCTGACGCAGGTGTGGATCGTCGTCGATCAACACCACCTGAATCTGGTTATCGATACTCATACACTGCGGTCCTCGGACGGTTGCAGACTGACGCCCGGCGAGCCGGCACGCAATTTCAAGGTTAACAGCGCGCCGCCTTCCTTGTGGTTGGCGAACAGCAGTTCGCCGCCAAAGGCACGCATCAGGGTGTCACAGATCGCCAGGCCCAAGCCCAGGCCCTGGGTGCGTGTCTTGGTGGTATAGAACGGCTCGCTGGCGCGGCCCAGGGCCTCCATGCAAAAGCCCGGGCCGTTGTCGCGAATGTACAGGTTGACGCCCTGTTCGGTGGTTTCGGCACTCAGCCACAGTTTGCGCGGCGGGCCTTTTTCGGTGAGGGCGTCGAGGGCATTGGCCAGCAGGTTGCCGAGCACCTGTCGCAGGCGGGTTTCGCCGGCTTGCACCCACAGGGTCGCTTCCGGCAAGTCGCGGATCAGCTCCACCTCCATCGACCGCCGCCGCTTGGCCAGCAACGCCAGCGCATCGTCCAGCGCCGGTTGCAGGGCCACGCTCTCTGGCGCATGGCGGTCGCGGCGGGCAAAGGCGCGCAGGTGGGCGATGATCGAGGCCATGCGCCCGGTCAGTTCGCTGATCAGCTTGAGATTGCCGCGCGCATCAGTGGTGCGCTCATGGTCGAGCAGGATCTCGGCGTTTTCCGCGTAGCTGCGAATCGCCGCCAGGGGTTGGTTGAGTTCATGGCTGATGCTCGCCGACATGGTGCCCAATGCCGACAGTTTGCCCGCCTGCACCAGGTCATCCTGGGCGCGCACCAATTCCTGCTGGGCGTGTTCGCGTTCCAGCACTTCCTGTTTCAGGCGACGGTTGAGGCCTTCCAGGTCGCTGGTCCGCTCGACCACGCGCGCTTCCAGCTCGCGACGGGCCTTGGCTTCAAAGGCAATGCGTTCCAGGTAATGGCGGCGGCGTTGCATCATCAACCCCAGCAGCAACATCAAGACCAAGAGCGTGGCGCCGCCCACCGCAACGACTGTACGCACCGGCCGGTTGATCAGCGAGCGCGGCGCGAGGATCTCCACGTTCCAGCCCGTCTCGGCGATGGCCGTGGATTGACGCAGCCAAGCGGTGCTGCTCAGGCTCAGCGGCTGCGGATCGCGGGTCGGGTAGGGCTGGATGGCGATGATGGCCTGGCGCTCTGCGGCGGTCAGCGGCCGGGTGGCGCGGAATCGCCATTGCGGGCGCGACGTCAGGATGACCACGCCGTTATGGTCGGTCACCAAGAGCTGTTCCGGGGTGTTGCCCCACAGGCTTTCGGTGTGGTCCAGGTCCACCTTGACCACCAGCACACCGATGATTTTCTCGCCATCACGCACGGCGGCGGCAAAGAAGTAACCGCGTTTGGCCGAGGTGGTGCCCAGGCCGAAAAAGCGCCCCAGGCGTCCGTCCATGGCTTCGCTGAAGTAGGGGCGGAACGAGAAGTTGCGCCCGACAAAGCTGTCCTGTTTATCCCAATTGGACGCGGCGAGGGTCTTGCCGCGGGTGTCCATCAGGTACATCACTTCCACTCCGGCCTGGGCGGCGACGTCCTTGAGCAGCAGGTTGGCGTTGACCAGGTTGGTGCTGACTTGGGGCGCATCCAGCGCTGTGCGCAGGGCCGGCAGGTCGCCGAGGATCTGCGGCAACACTTCATAGCGGTGCAGGGTGCCGAGCAGGTTGGCCACGTACAGATCGAGGGTCTGACGATTCTGCCCCGCCAGCTCGCTGCGGTAATAACGCTCAGCCAGGTGCTCCAGTGGCCACAGCAGCGGTGCCAAGCACAACGCCAGCAGGGCGAGGCTGCGCCAGCGGGGTCTACGCGGGAGGGATGGGGTCATGGGAGTCATGCGCCTGTGGGGACAGGCGCATTATGCCTAGTGCGGCTGTGCAAGACACTCGCGCAATGCGTCTTGCCAGCTCGGCTGGCTGACGTGCCATTGCTGCTGCAGGCGGCTGCAGTCAAGGCGCGAGTTCAAGGGGCGCTTGGCTGGCGTCGGGTAGGCACTGGAAGGGATCGCTTCCAGTTCGGCGCACGCTTTGCCCTGCGTGCGCAGATGCGCGCCGATGGCCTCGGCAAAACCGAACCACGAGGTCTCACCTTGGTTGGTCAGGTGGTAGATACCCCATTCTCCCGGTTCGCCCGCTTGCCAGCGCTCGATCAGCGCACGCGTGCTGCGCGCGATGCTGCCAGCCCACGTCGGCGCGCCGATCTGGTCGGCGACGATGCGCATCTGCGGTTTCTCCTGCAGCAGGCGCTGCATGGTCAGCAGGAAATTCTTGCCATGGCTGGAATAGACCCAACTGGTGCGCAGGATCAGGTAGTCGCCGCCCACGGCCGCAATCGCCTCCTCGCCCGCCAGTTTGCTCTGGCCGTAGACACCCAGCGGGTTCGGCGTGTCGGCTTCGGTATAGGGGTCCGGCTTGCTGCCGTCGAACACGTAGTCGGTGGAGTAGTGGATCAACGGGATGCCCAGTGCCTTGGCTTCTTCTGCGAGAACACCAGGAGCAATTGCGTTGATCGCGAAGGCCGCGTCCGGCTCGCTTTCGGCTTGATCGACGGCAGTGTGGGCTGCGGCGTTGATGATCAGGTCGGGGCGATGGGCCCGGATTTGCTGGCGGATCTGGTCGGCGTTGGCCAGGTCAAGCTGGTCGCGGCCCAGGACGATGAGCTCGCCCAGGCCTTGGAGCTGCAGTTGCAGTTCTCGGGAGACTTGGCCGTGTTGGCCGGTGATCAAGACCTTCATGGGAAAAGGTCTGCCTCTTTCAGGCTCTTGCCGTTTTGATCCTTGCCGGACAGCGTCGGGGTACCGGCAAACTGCCAATCGATATCCAGATCAGCATCGTCCCAGCGAATGCAGCGTTCCGCAGAGGGCGTGTAGTAATCGGTGGTTTTGTAGAGGAATTCAGCAGAGTCACTGAGCACGACAAAACCATGGGCAAACCCCGGCGGAATCCACAGTTGACGGCTGTTTTCGGCAGACAAGCGCACGCTGGCCCATTTGCCAAAATGCGGTGAGCTGCGGCGGATGTCCACCGCTACGTCCAGGACTTCACCCGCTGTGACACGCACCAGTTTTCCCTGAGCGTGTTCGATCTGGTAGTGCAAACCGCGCAAGACGCCTTTTTGCGAACGCGAGTGGTTGTCCTGGACAAAATCCACGTGCTGACCAGTGGCTTGTGCGAAATTCCGGGCGTTGTAGCTCTCATAGAAAAAACCGCGTTCATCGCCAAAAACCTTCGGCTCGATGATCAGTACACCGGGCAACTCAGTGGCGGTCACATTCATGCAGTTTCCCCTGCGAGCGTGAAAAGATATTGACCATAGCCGGTCTTGCCAAAGTACTTGGCACGCTCCAGCAGATAGTCACGGTCGATCCAGCCATTTTCGTAGGCGATTTCTTCCAGGCAGGCGACTTTCAAGCCCTGGCGATGCTCGATGGTCTGCACATAGGTGGAGGCTTCGAGCAGGCTGTCATGGGTACCGGTGTCCAGCCAGGCAAAGCCGCGGCCGAAGCGCTCTACGTGCAGGTCGCCACGCTTGAGGTAGGCGTTGTTGACGTCGGTGATCTCAAGCTCCCCACGGGGCGAAGGCTTAACGTCCTTGGCGATCTTGATCACGTCGTTGTCGTAGAAATACAGGCCGGTGACCGCATAGGGCGACTTGGGCTTGGCCGGTTTTTCTTCGATGGACAGGGCACGGCCTTCCTTGTCGAAGTCGATCACGCCAAAACGCTCCGGGTCCTTGACCCAGTAGCCGAATACCGTGGCCCCGCTAGCGCGTTCGGCCGCGGTGCGCAATTGATCGCCGAAGTGCTGGCCGTGGAAGATGTTGTCGCCCAGGATCAGGCACACCGGGTCTTCGCCGATAAACTCCTCGCCAATCAGGAACGCCTGGGCCAAGCCATCGGGCGACGGCTGTTCGGCATAACTGAAACGCACGCCAAACTGGCTGCCATCCCCCAGCAGGTTGCGGTATTGCGGCAGGTCCACCGGTGTGGAAATCACTAGGATGTCTTTGATCCCCGCCAGCATCAGCACCGAGATCGGGTAGTAGATCATCGGCTTGTCGTACACCGGCAGCAATTGCTTGGAGACGCCCAGGGTAATGGGGTGCAAACGCGTGCCGGAACCGCCGGCCAATACGATTCCCTTCATCATGCAATCAGATCCTTAAAGTCGGTGTTGCCCAAACGTTCGCCCTGATAACTGCCGTCCTGGACCCTGCGGCACCATTCCAGGTTATCGAGGTACCACTGCACGGTCTTGCGCAAACCGGATTCGAAGGTTTCTTCAGGAACCCAGCCCAGTTCGCGTTCAATCTTGCTGGCATCGATCGCATAGCGCTGATCGTGGCCTGGGCGGTCCTTGACGAAGGTGATCAGGTCGGCAAATTGCGCGACCCCGGCCGGGCGCTGTGGCGCGAGCTCTTCGAGCAGGGCGCAGATGCCGCGCACCACGTCGATATTCTTCTGCTCGTTGTGCCCGCCAATGTTGTAGGTCTCGCCGACCACGCCTTCGGTGACTACTGTGAGCAGTGCGCGGGCGTGGTCTTCGACGAACAGCCAGTCACGCACCTGCAAGCCATCACCGTAGACCGGCAGTGGCTTGCCCGCGAGGGCGTTGAGGATCACCAGCGGGATCAGCTTCTCGGGGAAGTGGAACGGCCCGTAGTTGTTCGAACAGTTGGTCAGCAAAACCGGCAGGCCGTAGGTGCGCTGCCAGGCGCGGACCAGGTGGTCGGACGCCGCCTTGCTGGCCGAGTACGGTGAGCTGGGCGCATAGGGTGTGGTTTCTGTGAACAGATCGTCCACACCATGCAAGTCGCCGTACACCTCGTCGGTGGAAATGTGATGGAAGCGGAACGCACGCTTGGCCGGCTCATCGAGCTTCTGCCAATAGGCGCGGGTGGCTTCGAGCAAGCTGTAGGTGCCGACGATGTTGGTCTGGATAAAATCCGACGGGCCGTCGATGGAGCGGTCGACATGGGACTCGGCTGCCAGGTGCATGATCGCCTGCGGCTCGAAGCGCGCCAGTACGGCGCTGACGGTGGCCTGGTCGACGATATCGGCCTGGACGAACTCATAGCGGCTGTCGGACGCGATGCTGGTCAGCGACTCCAGGTTGCCGGCGTAGGTGAGTTTGTCCAGGTTGAGCACTTGGTGCTCGGTGTTTTCAATCAAATGGCGGATCAGGGCAGAGCCGATAAAACCAGCGCCGCCGGTGATGAGAATGCGCATGTCGGGGGCCTTTTCCTTAGACGGACATTAAGCGAATGAAGCATAGCTTGAGTTGTGACGCAGGGCTGCGCAAGCGCGGTGTGCATTGGGGGTTGCCTTAACCCCCTTTAAGGTGGCGATATAGACGCCTGAAAAAACAGAGGTCGTCACAATGTTGCTCGCCACGTTGATTCATCGCGCCAGCCTGCCTTGCCCACACGTCAGCTCCGACCGGGCCGCACAGTTGCTCGAGCAGCATTACGGCCTCACCGGCACCTTGCAGTCACTGGGTAGCCAGCAAGACCTCAATTATAGAGTCGACAGCGACCGTGGCCGCTTTGTTCTGAAGATCTGCCGGGGTGACTACGCGGCCGTTGAGCTGCAGGCGCAGCACGCGGCGCTGAACAGTCTGAAGGCCGATGCACACGTGCAGGTGCCCGAGGTCATCCAGGCGCTCACCGGTGAAGAGTTGCTCTCCGTCGTGGTGGACGGCCAGACCCTGCATCTGCGGCTGTTGGGGTACATCGACGGCCAGCCGCTGACCCATCAGCCCCATCTGGGCCGTGACGTGATCGCAGGCTTTGGTGAGCTGTGCGGACGCATGAACCTGGCGCTGGCCGATTTCAAGCACCCTGGCCTGGATCGCACCTTGCAGTGGGACCCGCGTCACGCCCAGGCATTGATTGCCCACCTGCTGGCAACGCTTGAAAACCTGCCCCAGCGCGCCGCACTGGAGCAAGCGGCCGAGCAGGTAGCGACGCGCCTGCACGCCGTGGCCGACCGCCTGCCGTGGCAAGCGGTGCACATGGACATCACCGACGACAACGTCGTGTGGCAGCGTGATGCGCAGCGGCATTGGCAGGTCCGGGGCGTGATCGATTTCGGCGACCTGGTGCACACCTGGCGCATTGCCGACCTATCGGTCACCTGCGCCGCCCTGTTGCATCACGCTGAGGGCGATCCCTTTGCGATCTTGCCGGCGATCCAGGCCTGTCACGCGGTGACACCGTTAGAGCCGGCAGAATTGCAGGCGCTGTGGCCGCTGATCGTCGCCCGTGCGGCGGTGCTGGTCTTGAGCAGCGAGCAACAGCAGCGCCTGGACCCGGATAACACTTACCTGTTGAAAAACGCCGAGCATGAGTGGGAAATTTTCCATGTGGCGACGTCAGTGCCGTTTGAGCTGATGGAGGCGGCGATTCTAAGCAGCGTCGGGCAGGCACCGGCACCGATCGACGGGCAAGGCTTCGCGCCTTTGCTGCCGGGGCTGGTCGGGCGCGAGTTCGCGCTGATCGACCTGGGTGTACTCAGCCCGCATTTCGACGCCGGGAATTGGGAGCAACCCGGTATCGATCAGCGTTTGTTGCAGGATGCGGCGGTGGTGCACGGCCTGGCCGCGAGTCGCTATGGGCAATACCGTTTGTCGCGTACCCAGCCGGACAGCGCCCACGAGCCCGAGACCTTCCCGTTGCACGTCGAATTACAGGTGCCTCAGGGGACTGCCGTTGAAGCGCCGTTCGCCGGCATTGTGCGATCGGGTGTCAATGGCGAACTCCAGGTGCACAGCAACGCGGTAAACGTACGACTGTGGGGCGTAAAAGCGCTGGTTCAGCCGGGTGGGGCGGTGCTCAAGGGCCAGGTGATCGGTGCGGTTGAAGGCCCGCTGACCGTGCAACTCTGTCGCACTGACGGGCCCGCACCGCTGTTTTGCACGCCTTCCCGCGCGCAGGCCTGGCAAACGCTGTGCCCTTCACCCGCAGCGGTGCTGGGATTGGCCTGCGACGCCGAACCCGAGTTGGACCCCGAGGCCCTGCTGGCCCGCCGCGACGCCAGTTTCGCCCGTTCGCAAAAGCACTATTACGTCGACCCGCCGCGCATCGAGCGCGGCTGGCGCAATCACTTGATCGATATGCAGGGCCGTTCCTACCTGGACATGCTCAACAACGTGGCCGTGCTGGGCCACGGTCACCCGCGCATGGCGGCGGTGGCGGCGCGGCAATGGTCATTGCTCAACACCAACTCGCGCTTTCACTACGCGGCGATTGCCGAGTTTTCCGAACGTTTGCTGGCGCTGGCACCGGAAGGCATGGACCGGGTGTTCCTGGTCAACAGTGGTACCGAAGCCAATGACCTGGCGATCCGCCTGGCCTGGGCCTACAGCGGCGGGCGCGACATGCTCAGCGTGCTGGAGGCTTACCACGGCTGGTCGGTGGCGGCGGATGCAGTGTCCACGTCGATTGCCGACAACCCCAAGGCCTTGAGCAGCCGCCCGGATTGGGTGCACCCGGTGACGGCGCCCAACACCTATCGCGGTGAGTTCCGTGGGCAGGACAGCGCGCCCGATTACGTCAGAAGCGTGGAGCACAACCTGGCGAAAATCGCCGCGAGCAAGCGCCCATTGGCGGGCTTTATCTGTGAGCCGGTGTACGGCAATGCCGGTGGTATTTCGTTGCCACCGGGCTATCTGCAGCAGGTGTATGCGCGGGTACGCGCCCAGGGTGGCGTGTGCATCGCCGATGAGGTGCAGGTGGGTTACGGCCGCATGGGGCATTTTTTCTGGGGCTTTGAAGAGCAGGGTGTGGTGCCCGATATCATCACCATGGCCAAGGGCATGGGCAACGGCCAGCCCCTCGGCGCGGTGATTACCCGGCGTGAAATTGCTGAGGCGCTCGAGGCCGAGGGGTATTTCTTCTCGTCGTCGGGAGGCAGCCCGGTGAGTTGCCGGATCGGCATGGCCGTGTTGGATGTGATGCAAGAAGAAAAGCTGTGGGAAAACGCCCAGGTGGTCGGTGGGCATTTCAAGGCGCGGCTGGAAGAACTGATCGATCGCCATCCTCTGGTGGGCGCCGTCCACGGCTCTGGCTTCTATCTGGGCCTCGAGTTGGTGCGCGACCGGCAAACGCTGGAGCCCGCCACCGAAGAAACAACGTTGTTGTGTGACCGCCTGCGGGAGTTGGGGATTTTCATGCAGCCCACCGGTGATTATTTAAACATCCTCAAGATCAAGCCGCCGATGGTCACGTCCCTACGCAGTGTGGACTTCTTCGTCGACATGCTGTCGAAGGTGCTGGATGAGCAGCTGTAAATAATCGATTGTTATCGGTTAATTACTGTCATATTCATCGTCTATCATCTTTTTTAGCTTCTAAAGCCGATTTTTATCCGCTATAAAGTCGGCCTTCACCCCATTCGGAGTCCTGAACGCCATGACCACCCTGCACAGCACCCCTCGCGCCGATGGCTTCCACATGCCTGCCGAATGGGCGCCACAGACCCAGACCTGGATGATCTGGCCTGAGCGCCCGGACAACTGGCGCCTGGGCGGCAAGCCGGCGCAGGCCGCTCACGTGGCGGTGGCCAAGGCCATCGCGCGTTTTGAGCCGGTCACCGTGGCGGTTTCCGCCGGCCAGTACGAAAACGCCCGTGCGCGCCTGGATGTGCCGAATATCCGTGTGGTGGAGATGTCCAGTGACGACGCCTGGGTGCGCGACACCGGCCCTACCTTTGTGATCAACCGCAGTGGCGAAGTGCGTGGCGTGAACTGGGACTTCAACGCCTGGGGCGGTTTTGACGGCGGCCTGTATTCGCCGTGGAACCGCGACTCGCAGATCGGCGGCAAGATCCTCGAGATCGAACGCGCCCCGCGCTATTGCACCGAAGGCTTTGTGCTGGAAGGCGGTTCGATCCATGTCGACGGCGAAGGCACCCTGATCACCACCGAAGAATGCCTGCTTAACTCCAATCGCAACCCGCACCTCGACCGTGCACAGATCGAAGCGGTGCTGAGCGCCAATCTGGCGGTGGATAAAATCATCTGGCTGCCGGACGGTCTGTTCAACGACGAAACCGACGGCCACGTGGATAACTTCTGCTGCTACGTGCGTCCAGGTGAAGTGCTGCTGGCCTGGACCGATGACCCGCAAGACCCGAACTACGCACGCTGCCACGCCGCGATGAACGTGCTGCAAAGCAGCACTGACGCCCAGGGTCGCTCGTTCACAGTGCATAAAATGCCGATCCCGGGGCCGCTGTATGCCACCGAGGCAGAGTGCGCCGGTGTAGACCCGGTTGACGGCACCCAGGAGCGTAATCCGACCGTGCGGTTGGCCGGTTCCTACGTCAACTTCCTGATCGTCAACGGTGGCATCATCGCGCCGAGCTTTGATGATCCGCTGGACAGCCAGGCCAAGGCGATCCTGCAGGACCTGTTCCCGCAGCACGAAGTGGTGATGGTGCCCGGCCGCGAACTGTTACTGGGTGGCGGCAATATCCACTGTCTGACCCAACAGCAGCCCGCGCCGCACAAAAATTGAGTGCAGTTGTAACAGCCTCCTGGCGATAGCCGGGGCCACCCGGTTTCAACGCCCCCAGCAAGCCCGCGCCCCAGTAAGGTCGCGGGCTTTTTTGTGTCCACCTGCCTATGAACACGAGACATTGGCATAGCTCTTGTATCGCTGTTGTCACAGTGGCCCAGGGTGATGACTGCGCAGTTCTGTCATAAACCTTGAGTAAGTTAGCCGCTCACGCAGTAGGAGAGAGCGCTGAAATGAATGCCGATATCAACCTGATGTACACGCGTACGTTCCACCCTTTGCGGGTCGACGGCGACGCGATTCATGCGCTGGCGCTCTGGTTGAAGGAAAACGGCTCGCGGCAGATCCGGCAGCAGCCTGATTGGCGCAGCGTGATGAGTGAACGGTACCCGGTGGGCTTGTTCAGTGAGGACGAAGTGCACGCGTTGTGCGAGTTGATAAACAACTAGAGAACACTGAGATCAAAATGTGGGAGCGAGCACGCCCGCTCTCACATTTGAATGGTGTGTAGCTTTAGAAACTGTACGTGCCTGTCACCACCAGACTGCGCGGATCCCCTGGCTGAATCTGCGCCACACTGGTCGCAGACGCGTAGTAGGTTTTATCCGCGATATTGTTCAGCGCCGCCCGCACATCCCATTCCTTCTGGCGGAAGCCGGCCAATGCGTCCCAACGGCCATAGCCCGGCAGCACCACGGTGTTGAGGCTGTCGGCATAGCGATCGCCCACCAACGTCAAACCGGTTTCCGCATACCAGCCCATCTCTGGTTTCCAGGTGATGAACAGGCTGGCATTGCGCTTGGCCACATCGCTGACGCGCTTGCCTTCGAAGCCGTTGTTGTCCTTCTCGACCTTGGCATCTTGCAGGCCGACACCACCGCGCACGTACCAGTTGCCGACGAGCTTGCCGGTGGCGGTCAGCTCAACGCCGCGTGAGCGCTGCAAACCGCTGAGCAGGGTGATGGTGCGGTTCAGTGGGTCGCTGGTGCGGCGGTTGTAGAGTTCCAGTTCGTACACCGCCAGGGTGGTGCTCAGGCGGTCGTCGAGCCAGTCGCTCTTGACCCCGATTTCCTTCTGTTTGGTCAGCTCGGGACTCAGGTCGTTGACGCTCCCGGCGGCGTTTGGCGTGATGCCGATCAGGCCGCCACCCGCAGGCGAGAAGGTCTTGCTCCATGAGGCGTAGAACGAATGATGCTCCAGTGGCGTCCAGACCAGGCCGAAGCGCGGGCTGGTGCTGTGGCTTTTAACGTCCTGCCGGGTGTTGAGCAGCTTGTTCTTGGTGTCGACCTCGAAGCGGTCGTAGCGCAGGCCTGCGAGTATCTGCCACTGGTCATTCAGGCGCAGTTGGTCCTGTACATAAAGGGCACGGCTTTCGACTTCGGTGTGGTTGTCACTCGACACACTCATCCGCCCGGTATGGCTGAGGTTACGATTGGGCTGGTTGAGGTCCAGGGGCGGTACGACGCGGCCGCCTTGTGCGACAGTAGTGGCGGTGTACAGCTTCGGATCACGGCGCTGGCTGCCCAGTTCAAGGCCGGTGAGCAGGCGGTGTTCCAGGCCGAAGGTGCTGAAGCCACCTTCGAGCTCGACGTTATTGAAGATGTTGAGGGTGGTCAGGTCCTGCTGCCAGCGCTGGCGCGTGACGCTGTTGGTCGCCGGGGTGTAGCCGGTGAGATAGGTGTTGTCGAAATCACTGTCGAGCTTGAACACACCTAAGGTCTGGCGCAGTTGCCAGTTGTCGTTGAGCTCATAGGCCAACTTGGAGCGCAGCGACTGGGTCTTGTCGTCGATGTAATCGCGGCTGTCGCCGTAGGTCGTGCTGCGGCTCACATCTGCCGGCCGGCCGTTGACCCCGGGAATGCCACGGTCCGGCGTGCGGTTGTAGCGGCTGTATTCGTACTGCACCAGCCAGTTCAGGTCCGGCGTGAGCTGCCAGCTCATGGACGGCGCAAACAGTTGGCGATTGCCGCTGACGCCATCACGAAAGCTGTTGTTGTCCTGGTTGCCCATGTTCAGGCGCAGGCTGATGGTGTCGGTGGGGTCGGTGCTGAGGTCGGCATACACACTGCGCAGATCGTTGCTGCCGCCTTGGGCCTCGATGCTCGACGTGTGCCCGGCGGTAGGCAGTTTGCTCACGCGGTTGACGATCCCTCCCTGACCGCCTCGCCCGTAGAGTACCGCGGCTGGGCCTTTGAGCACTTCGATGCGCTCGATGTTATGCAGGTCGCGAACGTACTGGCTGTCGTCGCGGATGCCATCCAGATAGAAGTCATTGCTCGCGTCGAAACCGCGGATGCGCAAACTGTCAAAACGCGTGTCTGCGCCGCTGCTCACGTTGGGAATCCCGCTCAACGCCTGGCCCAGGTCATTGGTGCCGTAGGAACGCAGGCTTTCGGTCTTCACTGAATCGATGGCCTGGGGCACATAACGCACCGGTGTGGCGGTGCGGGTGGCGGTGCTGGTTTCCTTGACGCGCGGGTCGTCTTCGTCAGCTTCGGCGCTGATCGAGGTTTCGGGCAAGGTGGTGGCCGCACAGGCAAAACCGGCAGACAGCAGAACAGAAAGCCCAAGGGTAAGGGGCGTCAGGCGAGGGGCTGGCATGAAGGAATGTATCCGAATTGTTAGGGAGGAAAACTGCGCGTTAATGGTAATGCTTTGCATTTGCGCAAGTTATGTATTCCCAAACGTACCGGCTTTGAAATGTATTACTAAATGTGTTTTTTGACGTTTCAGGTGCGGTTTTTTGTCGCTTTTAGAACGGCTAAAGCGCATCGCTTAGAATTATTTCGCCTAAATACAGACGATTCGCGAAATTGACACATAGTTCCGGGCGCGACTAGGATTGCGCCCAACGCCTGTGGCTAACCGCCATGACTCATCCAATAAAAAAGGCCCGCGGCATGTTCAGTCGTCCGCGGGCCTTCTTTTTTCCGGAATCAGTCGACACCAGAAAAGCGACACGGAGCCTGGTGTCACAGCGCGTACTCAACCAGGAATAAGGAATACAAGAAAATGTTGAAGCAACGGATGAGTCTGATCGCTCTGGGGATTTTGAGCGCATCGACAGCAATGGCAAACGACCAGGACCAGTCCAAGGGTTTTATCGAAGACAGCCACCTGAACATCGCCGCACGTAACGCCTACATCAGCCGTGACTACAAAAACGGCAAGCAAGACAAAGCCGAATGGGGCCAAGGCTTCATCGGCAAGCTCGAGTCTGGTTTCACCCAAGGCACCGTCGGTGTGGGTGTGGACGTGATTGGCCAATACGCTATCCGTCTGGACGGTGGTAAAGGTCGCGCCGGCGCGGGCGGTATCGACTTCTTCAAACCGGGCAATGGCACCACCGACAACCCTGGCTCGGCACCACACGACCTGGTCAAGGGCGGCGCTGCCGTGAAGTTCCGCGTTTCCAACACCGTGCTCAAGTACGGTGACCAGTTCCCGGCCGTACCTGTGCTGCAGTACGACAACTCCCGTCTGTTGTCGGAAACCTACACCGGTACGTCGATCGTTTCCAAAGAGATCGCCGGTCTGCAACTGGACGCGGGTCACTTCACCAAAGAAGCGCGCAAGAGCGCGGAAGGCACCGACAGCGGCCGCCTGAAAAGCATCGACTACATCGGTGGTAGCTACAAATTCACCGAGAGCCTGTCGGCTGCGCTGTATGCCTCTGACATGCAGGACGTGCTGAAGAAGCAATACGTCAACGTCAACTACGTCCTGGCCCTGCCAGAGAAGCAGTCGCTGACGTTTGACTTCAACGGCTACAAAACCAAGCTGGACCGCAGCTTCGCCCTGGAAAACCAGAAAGATGCTGACGCCCGCGACAACAAAATCTGGAGCCTGGGCGCCACGTGGGCCGTTGGCCCGCACAGCTTCACCGTCGCTCACCAGCGCAGCACCGGTGACACCGGCTACCTGTACGGCGGCTACCGCAACGCTGGCGGCATCGGCGACGGTGGTAACACCATCCTGCTGGCCAACTCTTACTGGTCTGACTTCAACGGTAAGGACGAGCGTTCGTGGCAACTCGGCTACGGCATCGATTTCGCCACCTTCGGCGTACCGGGCCTGACCTACAACGTCGCCTACGTGCGCGGTACCAACATCGACGACGGCACCAACCGCGGCGATGGCTCCGAGCGTGAAATCTGGAACCAGTTCAAGTACGTGGTCCAGAGCGGTCCGGCCAAAGACCTGAGCCTGCGTGCTCGTGCCTCGTGGCTGCGCGTCTCCAATAACGCTGACCAGTACAACGTAGGCGGTAACGAAATCCGTCTGTTCGCCGACTACCCGATCAACGTTTTCTAATTGATCTGGCGTCGCGCCTGATGCCAGGCGCTAAAAAACCCCGACTGGTTCGGGGTTTTTTTATGCCCGCCAGTGCGAGACACGTTTGTTACACCACGGCACTGATGATGTACCCGGCCCCACCTTTATCCCCTCCCGGCGCATGCCTACGGCTTCTTCTATATCCCCCAACTCGCCCTTGCCGAGATGGAAAAGAACAACGCCGGCCGCATCGTCCACATCACCACCAGCCTGGCTGACCATGCAATCGATGGCGTACCGTCGGTACTTGCCAACCTCACCAAAGGCGGCCTGAACTCAGCGCCCAAATCATTGGCGATTGAATACGCCAAGCGCGGTATCCGAGTGAATGCGGTAAGCCCGGGGATCATCAAGACGCCGATGCATGGCGAGGAAAGCCATGCTGCGCTGGGGCAAATGCACCCGGTTGGGCACATGGGGGAGGTGAGTGAAATCGCCCAGGCGATTATTTATCTGGAGAATGCGGGGTTCGTGACGGGGGAGATTCTTCATGTAGACGGCGGGCAGAGTGCCGGGCATTGATCTACACGTCCCGGCTTGATTGGGCCGGGCGTTATCTTGTCTTGGTGAGGTTGTGCGTAGGCTGGGAGGGGGGCACCTGCCATTTGGTACTTTAAGAAATTGAGCTCTTCCGGGAAATAGGCAGAAGGTGACAAGGTCGGAGAAGCTATCAACCAGGTGAGGGCGTCGGTTGAGCAAAAATGAAGCGTGGACACTTTTTGGGCATTTTGGCCAAAACGACGCCCAAGATTTTTCGTGTTTTCCAAACCCAAGAAACCACAAAGCCCCGCATTGCGGGGCTTCGAGATATGGTGCCGGCACCAGGAGTCGAACCCGGGACCTACTGATTACAAGTCAGTTGCTCTACCAACTGAGCTATACCGGCGTGTTAGGGCGACGATTATAGCGATTGGAAAGGTTCTGTAAACCCCTGAATTCTGACTATTTTTGCAAAACCCAAGCTTTTCTCACACTCGCCCCTTTTTTCGACCAGCAAGGGTAGGATTCTTCTCTTACTGCCGAAGGGTCTAACTCGGCAATCTTGTCCAAACTAAAGGAAGCCCCATATGAAACGGACTCTCTCCCTGTCCCTCGTCCTCCTCACCGCCGCTCTCGGCGCGTGCTCCACCCATCAGTCGGCCAACGACCCCGCGCTGGTTGGCACTTGGAAAGGCTTGCGCACCGAGACCGGTAAATGCCAGTTCCTGTCGTGGACCAATACCCTCAAGCCTGACGGTCGTTTCGTTATTACCTTCTACCGCGATGCGCAGCAGACGCAGGTGATCCAGACGGAGCAGGGTTCGTGGGCGGCGGCCAATGGTAAGAATGAGCTGCGCACAGATGGCGTGCGTTCGCCGGATGTGTACACCTATAAGCTGCTGGACGCAGACACTGTTCACTATGTGAGTGTGGCATCGGACCCCACCAGCGATTGCCAGGACGACTACCAGTTCACCGAGCGCCGTGTCCGCTGACAAGGCAGGTTTGCTTCAAAACCGGGCACTCGGGTGCCCGGCCGTCACAAGTTTCAACTCCCTTGCGCGCACGTGCCCGCACCTTTCTCGTAGTCCAATACCTGTTTTTGCCGGGCGTGAGCATCAGCAGCAAAAGCCTACAGCCTGACTGCGATCAATTTGGTCTAGTTAATGGGGCGTATCTTCCAGGCTCAGCAGGTTTAGCGCTCTGGAGGTGTCTGCCCTGTGTCATTCGGCGTGGGTTTTGCTTCGTCGTCTTGGCTGCCTGCGCAGCGATATACGGGCCGTGGCTTTGCGGGCGGTTGCGGATCGACCGCTCGGCAGTTTCGTCCTTGAATACAGGCGAGGTTTCCGTATTCTGTCGCGCGATATAAACCGTCCGTTTAATCGCGGTTGTGTGTAGGCAAATTTTTGAGACAGTGTAGGGCAATCGAATATTTGTTTATGGGTATGTCAGATTAGTGCCGTTTCTGACCACTCAGCCAACAAATAATACGATAAATCAGTGCAAGTTCATGTTCTTACAGCGAATGCATTCTCTCTAAATAATCTGTCATAAAAATGGCGCCACGCCGTTCGTCGGATAAGATTGAGCGAAAAGCATCAAAATACTGACACCATCATTGTGATATCACAGAATGAGCCCGACACCACATAACTAAAAAAATACAAGGTCAGCCTATTGCTGACCTTTTTATCGCCTTTAAAGCGCAAACCAGGTGGGGAGGGGCAGTGAGTGAGTCGAGCAGATGACATTTCAAAACTATTCAACAAGCTGGGTGCCAACCCGAGTGGCTACCGCGAGATCGACTTCGTCCACGAGTTCATCGAGGACGATGTAGAGGTCCTGGAAACCCCGGCGGTCGTTCGAGCCCTGCCTGTGATTGAAGCGCCGTCAGCGCCTTTGCTGCGTCTGTTGGAAGAGCTGAGCCAAGGCGAAGCCGACCACCTGCAGCCGCCCGAAGTGGTGGAAGGGCGGGACGGTGAGGTGTACTCGGAGCATTCCAGCCCCAACGTCGTGGTGGTTGTCTCGGTAAAAGGCGGCGTTGGCCGCAGCACCCTGACTGCCGCGATTGCCAGTGGTTTGCAGCGTCAGGGGCGCCCGGCACTGGCCCTGGACCTGGACCCGCAAAACGCCCTGCGCCACCACTTGTGCCTCGGTCTCGACATGCCCGGCGTGGGCGCGACCAGCTTGCTCAATGAAAGCTGGGAAGCGCTGCCCGAGCGCGGTTTTGCCGGGTGCCGCCTGGTGGCATTCGGTGCTACCGACCACGAGCAGCAACAGAGCCTGAATCGCTGGCTGGGCCAGGATGACGAATGGCTGAGCAAACGCTTGGCCGGCCTCAAATTGAACGGCCAGGACACCGTGATCATCGACGTCCCGGCCGGCAATACCGTGTACTTCAGCCAAGCCATGTCGGTCGCCGACGCAGTGCTGGTAGTGGTGCAGCCGGACGTGGCGTCCTTCAGCACGCTCGATCAGATGGACAGCGTGCTCAAGCCCTCTCTCAATCGCAAAAAAACGCCACGACGCTTCTATGTGATCAACCAACTGGACGGTGCCCACCGCTTCAGCCTGGACATGGCCGAGGTGTTCAAGACCCGCCTGGGTGCTGCCCTGTTGGGGACGGTCCACCGCGACCCCGCGTTCAGCGAAGCCCAGGCCTACGGGCGTGATCCCCTTGACCCCACCGTCAACAGTATCGGCAGCCAGGACATCCATGCCCTGTGCCGCGCATTGCTCGAACGAATCGACTCGGACCTCCCATGACCGACACTACGTCCTCCACGCCCTTCGTCGAAGGGCGCGCTGAACAGCGCCTAAATGGCGCCATCGCGCGCTTCAATCGGTGGCCTTCGGCGCCGCGTACGGTACTGGTTGTTGCCAGTTGCGTGCTCGGCGCCATGCTGCTGCTGGGCATTATCAGCGCGCCGCTCGACCTCTACAGCCAATGCCTGTTTGCCGCCGTGTGCTTCCTGGCGGTGCTGGTACTGCGCAAGATCCCGGGGCGCCTGGCGATCCTCGCCTTGGTGGTGTTGTCGCTGGTGGCGTCGTTGCGCTACATGTTCTGGCGCCTCACCTCCACCCTCGGCTTTGAAACCTGGGTCGACATGTTCTTCGGCTACGGCCTGGTCGCGGCCGAGTTCTACGCCCTGATCGTGCTGATCTTCGGCTACGTGCAAACCGCCTGGCCGCTGCGCCGCACGCCGGTGTGGCTCAAGACTGAGCCGGAAGAGTGGCCGACGGTCGACGTGTTCATCCCGACGTATAACGAGGCGCTGAGCATCGTAAAGCTGACCATTTTCGCCGCCCAGGCGATGGACTGGCCCAAGGACAAGCTGCGCGTCCACGTGCTCGACGACGGTCGCCGCGACGACTTCCGCGAATTCTGCCGCAAGGTCGGCGTGAACTACATCCGGCGCGACAATAACTTCCACGCCAAGGCCGGTAACCTCAACGAAGCGTTGAAGGTCACCGACGGCGAATACATCGCCCTGTTCGACGCCGACCACGTGCCGACGCGTTCCTTCCTGCAAGTGAGCCTGGGCTGGTTCCTGAAAGATCCGAAGCTGGCGATGCTGCAAACGCCGCACTTCTTCTTCTCGCCGGACCCGTTTGAAAAGAACCTCGACACGTTCCGCGCCGTGCCCAACGAAGGTGAGCTGTTCTACGGCCTGGTGCAGGACGGCAACGACCTGTGGAACGCCACCTTCTTCTGTGGCTCCTGTGCCGTGATTCGCCGTGAGCCGCTGCTGGAAATCGGCGGCGTAGCCGTTGAGACCGTGACCGAAGACGCCCACACCGCGCTCAAGCTCAACCGCCTGGGCTACAACACCGCTTACCTGGCCATCCCACAAGCCGCGGGCCTGGCCACTGAAAGCCTGTCGCGCCACATCAACCAGCGCATTCGCTGGGCACGGGGCATGGCGCAGATTTTCCGCACCGACAACCCGCTGCTGGGCAAAGGCCTGAAGTGGGGCCAGCGCATCTGTTATGCCAACGCCATGCTGCACTTCTTCTATGGTTTGCCGCGCCTGGTGTTTTTGACCGCGCCGTTGGCCTACCTGATTTTCGGCGCCGAAATCTTCCACGCATCGGCGCTGATGATCGTCGCCTATGTGTTGCCGCACTTGGTGCACTCCAGCCTGACCAACTCGCGGATCCAGGGGCGCTTCCGTCACTCGTTCTGGAACGAGGTGTACGAGACCGTACTGGCCTGGTACATCCTGCCGCCGGTGCTGGTCGCGCTGGTCAATCCCAAGGCGGGTGGCTTCAACGTCACCGACAAGGGCGGCATCATCGACAAGCAGTTCTTCGACTGGAAACTCGCCCGGCCCTACCTGGTGTTGTTGGCGGTCAACCTGATCGGCCTCGGCTTCGGTATCCACCAGTTGATCTGGGGCGATGCGTCCACTGCCGTGACGGTGGCGATCAACCTGACCTGGACCCTCTATAACCTGATCATCACCAGTGCCGCCGTGGCCGTGGCCTCGGAAGCACGCCAAGTGCGTTCCGAGCCGCGTGTCAGCGCCAAGCTGCCAGTGAGCATCATTTGCGCCGACGGCCGCGTGCTTGATGGCACCACCCAGGACTTCTCGCAAAACGGCTTCGGCTTGATGCTTTCCGATGGTCACTCGATCACCCAGGGTGAACGCGTGCAATTGGTACTGTCGCGCAACGGCCAGGACAGCCTGTTTGACGCCCGCGTGGTGTTCAGCAAGGGCGCGCAGATCGGCGCCCAATTCGAAGCCCTCAGCCTGCGCCAGCAAAGCGAACTGGTTCGCCTGACTTTCTCCCGCGCCGATACCTGGGCCGCGAGTTGGGGCGCCGGTCAGCCGGATACGCCGCTGGCGGCCCTGCGCGAAGTCGGCTCCATCGGCATCGGCGGCTTGTTCACCCTCGGCCGCGCCACCCTACACGAACTGCGTCTGGCCTTGAGCCGCACCCCCACAAAACCGCTAGATACGCTGATGGACAAGCCATGACCTCGAACATATTCGCTCGCCCTCATCCGCGCCGTGCACTGGCGCTGATGATCGCCTCGCTGATGGGCTTCAACACCCTCGCGCAAGCTGCCGAGCAAGCGGTTGCCACCGTGCCGGTACAAAGTACCGACACCGGCTACAGCCTGACCCTCAAGCAATTGGGGCGTCGCGACACCATGAACCTGCAAGGTGTGGAGTCGTCCGACAGCGTCAACTTTGATATCCGTGCCGATGAAGTGGTGAAGGGCGCGCAACTGTTGCTCAAGTACAGCTACTCGCCGGCGCTGCTGGCCGATCTGTCGCAGATCAACGTGCTGGTCAACGGCGAAGTCGCCGCCAGCCTGCCGCTGCCTAAAGAAGGCGCGGGCACGCCGCAAGAGCAGTTGGTGCAGATCCCAGCGCACTTGATCACCGAGTTCAACCGCCTGAGCCTGCAGTTCATCGGCCACTACACCATGTCTTGCGAAGACCCACTGCACAGCAGCCTGTGGGCCAAGATCAGCAACAGCAGTGAGCTGAAAGTGCAGGTCGAGCCGATCGTGCTCAAAGACGACTTGGCCGTGCTGCCGCTGCCGTTCTTCGACAAGCGTGACGCACGCCAGGTGAGCCTGCCGTTCGTGTTCGCCACCGCTCCCGACAGCGCCGCGCTGGAAGCCGCCGGCGCTCTGTCGTCGTGGATCGGCGGCCTCGCCAGCTACCGCGGCGCGACGTTCCCGACCACCCTCGGTGAGTTGCCGGCCAAAGGCAACGCCATCGTGCTGGTGCAAACTGCCGACGCGATGGACATACACGGTGTTGCCGTTGCCAAGCCGGCCGGCCCGACCCTCACCCTCATCGCCAACCCGAACGACGCCAACGGCAAGCTGCTGATCGTCACCGGCCGTGACGGTGCAGAGCTCAAGCGCGCCGCCAACGCGGTGGTGCTGGGCAACCCGGTATTGGCCGGTAACAGCGTGGTGATCACCAAGCTGGATACCCTCGCACCGCGTCGTCCATACGATGCCCCGAACTGGCTGCCAAGCAACCGCCCGGTCCGCCTGGGCGAGTTGATCGAACAGCAAAAACTCAGCGTGTCGGGCTACAACCCAGGCGCGATCAGCGTCGATATGCGCCTGCCGCCAGACCTGTTCAACTGGCGTGAAGAGGGTGTGCCGCTCAAGCTCAAATACCGCTACACGCCGCAGCAGGTGTCGACCAACTCGTCGCTGCTGATCGGCCTGAATGATCAGTTCATGAAGTCCGTGGCATTGCCGTCGGTGAGCAACCTGGGCGGCGGCCAAACCCTGCTCGACCAGTTGAAGAAAGACGAAAGCCTGCCGCGTGAAGTGACGACCCTGTTGCCGATCAGCTCAGCATCGCCCAAGTCCAAGCTGCAAGTGCGCTTCATGTACGACTACATCAAAGAAGGCGAATGCCGCGACATCATCGTCGACAACATGCGCGGTTCGGTCGACCCGGACTCGACCCTCGACGTCACGGGCTACCAGCACTACATCGCCATGCCGAACCTGGGCGTGTTCAACGACTCGGGTTTCCCGTTCACCCGTTTGGCTGACCTGTCGGAGTCGGCCGTGGTCATGCCCGACAATTACGGTACCGACGAGCTGACCGCCTACCTGACGGTGCTTGGCCGTTTTGGCGAAGCCACCGGCTACCCGGCCACTGCGGTAAAAGTAGTGCAGGCCAAAGACGTGCAAAGCGTTGCCGACAAAGACCTGTTGGTGCTCGCTACCGCTGCCAACCAACCGCTGCTCAAGCAGTGGCAGCAATACCTGCCGGCGACCAGCGATGGCGAGCAACACCAGTTCCTGCTGTCTGACCTGCCACGTTATGTGCGCAGCTGGATCAGCCCGGACCCGGCGGCCAACCAACACCCGGCCAACACCGGCATTACCTTCAAGGGCCTGAGCAACAGCACGTGGCTGGCGGGTTTCCAATCGCCGCTCAAGAGCGGTCGCAGCGTGGTGCTGATCGCCAGCAACCAGCCTCAGGGCCTGCTGGAAGCGACCAACGCGCTGATCGGCGGTGACGACTATAAAGACTCGATCCAAGGCAGCCTGGCGGTGGTGCAAGGCACGCAAATCAGCTCGCTGGTAGGCGATGAGCAGTACTACGTCGGCAAGCTCAACTACTTCAAATTCATGCAGTGGCAACTGTCGCAGAACCTGGGTTGGATGCTGTTGATCACCTTCCTCGGCCTGGCCGTGGTCACCAGCCTGATCTACTTGTCGCTGCGTGCCCGTGCAAAACGGCGGTTGGCATGAGCCCGCTTAAGTGCATGGCCCTGGCGGCGCTGGGCGCTGTGATGTTCGTCGGTAGCGCGCAAGCGCAAACCTGCGACTGGCCGTTGTGGCAGAACTACGCCAAGCGCTTCGTGCAGGATGATGGGCGCGTGCTGAACTCGTCCATGAAACCCACCGAGAGCAGCTCGGAAGGCCAATCCTATGCGATGTTCTTTGCCCTGGTCGGCAACGACCGTGCTAGCTTCGACAAGCTGTGGACCTGGACCAAGGCCAACATGTCGGGCGCCGACATCGGCCAGAACCTGCCCGGCTGGTTGTGGGGCAAAAAAGCCGATAACACGTGGGGTGTGATCGACCCGAACTCCGCCAGCGACGCCGACTTGTGGATGGCCTACGCCTTGCTCGAAGCGGCACGCGTGTGGAATGCACCGCAGTACCGTGCCGACGCGCAATTGTTGCTGGCAAACGTTGAACGCAACCTGATCGTGCGTGTGCCTGGCCTCGGCAAGATGCTGTTGCCAGGCCCGGTGGGCTACGTGCACGCCGGTGGCCTGTGGCGCTTCAACCCGAGCTATCAGGTGCTGGCGCAACTGCGTCGCTTCCACAAAGAACGCCCGAATGCCGGCTGGAATGAGGTGGCCGACAGCAACGCCAAGATGCTTGCCGATACGGCCAGCAACCCTCACGGCCTCGCGGCCAACTGGGTCGGTTACCGCGCCACCAGCGCCAACACCGGGCTGTTCGTGGTCGACCCGTTTTCCGATGACTTGGGCAGCTATGACGCGATCCGCACTTACATGTGGGCCGGCATGACCGCCAAGGGCGATCCGCTGGCGGCGCCCATGTTGAAATCCCTGGGCGGCATGACGCGGGCCACCGCAGCATCGGCCACCGGCTACCCACCGGAAAAAATCCATGTACTGACCGGCGAAGTCGAGAAAAACAACGGCTATACGCCGATGGGCTTCTCGGCCTCCACCGTTGCCTTCTTCCAGGCTCGCGGCGAAACCGCACTGGCGCAGTTGCAGAAGGCCAAGGTCGACGACGCGCTCGCCAAAGCCCTGGCCCCTTCGGCGCCGGACACCGCGCAGCCGATCTACTACGACTACATGCTCAGCCTGTTCAGCCAGGGCTTTGCCGATCAGAAGTACCGTTTTGAACAAGACGGTACGGTCAAACTTTCCTGGGAGGCCGCATGCGCCGTCACACGCTAGCCATTGCGATTCTCGCCGCCCTGGCCTCCACCGCCAGCGTCGCTGAAACCAGCGACCCGCAGTCCCTGCTGATTGAGCAGGGCTACTACTGGCAGTCGAAAAAGAACCCCGAACGCGCTCTGGAAACCTGGCAGAAATTGCTGCGCCTGAGCCCGGACCAACCGGATGCGCTGTACGGGATCGGCCTGATCCAGGTGCAACAGAACCACCCGGCCGAAGCGCAAAAGTACCTGGCCCGTTTGCAAGCGTTGAGCCCGGTGCCGCGCCAGGCCTTGCAACTGGAACAGGACATCACCGTTGCGGTTCCGGACAACGCCAAGTTGCTGGAACAGGCGCGTGAACTGGGCGAGCCGGAGGCCGAGCGTGAACAGGCTGTGGCGTTGTATCGCCAGATTTTCCAGGGCCGTCAGCCTCAAGGCCTGATCGCCCGCGAGTACTACAACACCCTGGGCTTTACCGCCAAAGGCAGCAGCGAGGCCATCGCCGGCCTGCAGCGCCTGACCCGTGAACGCCCGAACGACCCGATCGTTGCGCTGTTCCTGGCCAAGCACCTGGCGCGTAACCCGGCCACCCGGCCTGACGGTATACGGGCCCTGGCTAAACTGGCATCGAACAACGACGTGGGCGGCAACGCTGACGAAACCTGGCGCTTCGCGCTGGTCTGGCTCGGCCCGCCGAAACCGGACCAGGTTTCGCTGTTCCAGCAGTTCCTCACCGTGCACCCGGATGACAGCGAGATCCGCGCGCTGATGAACAAAGGCATCGCCCAAGGTAAAGGCGGTGGCACCTGGCAGCGTGATCCGCAGATGACCAAGGCTTTCAAGGCGTTGGATGACGGCGACCTGAAAACCGCCGAGCCTCTGCTGGCGGCGCGCCTTGCGCAAAAGTCCAATGACGTTGATGCCCTCGGCGGCATGGGCGTGTTGCGTCAACAGCAAGAGCGCTACAGCGAGGCGGAAAACTACCTGGTCCAAGCCACGCGCTTGCCGGGTGGCGCTGCTTGGCAGTCGGCCTTGAATGATGTGCGCTACTGGAATCTGATCAGCCAAAGTCGTGACGCCCAGCGTGCCGGTCGTAGCGCCCAGGCCCGCGACCTGGTGGCCCAGGCCGAACGCCTGAACCCTGGCCAGCCTGGCGCGGCTATTGCGCTGGCGGGCTTCCAGGCCCAGGACAACCAGTTCGACGACGCCGAAGCGGGCTACCGCAAAGTGCTGGCTCGCCACCCTGGCGACCCGGATGCCTTGAGCGGCTTGATCAACGTGCTGTCCCAGTCGGGCCAGCCGGATGAAGCCTTGAAGCTGATCGACTCGGTATCGCCGGCCCAGCGCGCCAAGTTCGCACCGAGTGTGAAAATCAACGCGTTGCGCGCGACCCAGGTGGGCAAGCTGGCCGAGCAGCGGGGGGATCTGAAGGCCGCGCAAGCCGCCTATCGCCAGGCCCTCGATGCCGACCCGGAAAACCCCTGGACCCGCTTCGCCTTGGCGCGCATGTACCTGCGCGACGGGCAGATCCGCAACGCGCGAGCCTTGATCGACGGCTTGCTCAAGTCCCAGCCCAACCAACCCGATGCGCTGTACACCAGCACCTTGTTGTCGGCGCAATTGAGCGAGTGGAAGCAAGCCGAGGCCACCTTGGGGCGTATCCCCACGGCACAGCGCACGGCGGACATGAACGAACTGGCAACTGACATCGCGCTGCACCAACAGACCGACATCGCTATCGAAACCGCTCGCCGTGGCCAGCGCCCGGAAGCCTTGGCGTTGCTCGGGCGTTCCGAACCGCTGACCCGCAATAAACCTGAGCGTGTGGCCGTGTTGGCCGCCGCCTATGTGGAAGTGGGGGCTGCGCAGTACGGTCTGGACATGATGCAGAAGGTGGTGGAGAACAACCCCAACCCGACGGTCGACCAGAAGCTGCTGTACGCCAACGTGCTGCTCAAGGCCAACAAATACAGTGAGGCGGGCGAGATCCTGCGCGAAGTGCAAGGCCAGCCTTTGACCGAGACCGGCCGCCAGCGCTACGACGATTTGATCTACCTGTACCGGGTCAAGCAGGCCGACGCCCTGCGTGAGAAGAACGACCTGGTGGCGGCTTACGACATGCTGTCCCCGGCCCTGGCCCAGCGCCCGAACGACGCGTTGGGCGTCGGCGCCCTGGCGCGGATGTACGCCGCCAGCGGTAATGGCAAGAAGGCCATGGAGCTGTACGCGCCGTTGATCCAGCAGAACCCCAATAATGCGCGACTGCAACTGGGCCTTGCGGACATCGCCCTGAAAGGTAATGACCGTGGCTTGGCGCAAAGCGCCAGTGACAAGGCGTTGGCCCTGGAGCCGGGTAACCCGGAGATCCTCACCTCGGCCGCGCGCATCTATCAGGGCCTGGGCAAGAACAGCGAAGCCGCGGAACTGCTGCGCAAGGCCCTGGCGATTGAAAACGCCATGAAGGCCAAGACCCAGGTAGCCCAGGCCAGCGCTCCAGGTACGTCGTATAACCCGTTCGTGGGCTTGCCGGGCCAGCGTCGCCAGGTCACCGACCTGACCGTTGCCGGCGCGGTACCGCCACCGATCGATGCACCGACCAAGTCCGTGACGTCCAACGCGTTTGCGAGTGCCACGTCCAACGACTTGAGCGACCCGTTTGTGCCGCCATCGAGCATTGCGTCGATCGACAGCCCCGAGCTGAGCCCGGCGCGTCGTGCGCTGGACACTATCCTGCGTGACCGTACCGGTTATGTGGTGCAGGGCTTGAGCGTACGCAGCAACAACGGTGAGAAAGGCTTGAGCAAAATCACCGATGTGGAAGCGCCGTTTGAAGCGCGGATGCCGGTGGGGGATAACACTGTGGCGCTGCGGGTGACGCCGGTGCATTTGAGTGCTGGTAGCGTCAAGGCTGAGTCGTTGTCGCGCTTTGGTAAAGGCGGCACAGAGCCGGCGGGCTCTCAGAGCGATAGCGGTGTCGGTTTGGCCGTGGCGTTTGAAAACCCGGATCAAGGCCTCAAGGCTGACGTCGGCGTGAGCCCTCTGGGCTTCCTCTACAACACCCTCGTGGGCGGCGTGAGCGTGTCGCGTCCGTTCGAGGCCAATTCGAACTTCCGCTACGGCGCCAACATCTCGCGGCGCCCGGTCACCGACAGCGTCACTTCCTTTGCCGGCTCCGAAGACGGCGCGGGCAACAAGTGGGGGGGCGTCACCGCCAACGGCGGCCGTGGCGAGCTGAGCTATGACAACCAGAAACTGGGCGTCTACGGCTACGCGTCGTTGCATGAGTTGCTGGGCAACAATGTTGAAGACAACACCCGCCTGGAGTTGGGCAGCGGTATCTACTGGTACCTGCGTAACAACCCGCGCGACACGTTGACGCTGGGTATCAGTGGTTCGGCGATGACCTTCAAGGAAAACCAGGACTTCTACACCTACGGCAACGGCGGTTACTTCAGCCCGCAGCGCTTTTTCTCCCTCGGCGTACCGATTCGTTGGGCGCAAAGCTTTGATCGCTTCAGTTACCAGGTAAAAAGTTCGGTGGGCCTGCAGCATATCGCGCAAGATGGCGCGGATTATTTCCCTGGCGACAGCACGCTTCAAGCCACCAAAAATAATCCAAAGTACGACAGCACCAGCAAGACTGGCGTCGGCTACAGCTTCAACGCCGCCGCCGAATACCGCTTGAGCTCGCGCTTCTACCTGGGCGGCGAAATCGGTCTCGACAACGCCCAGGACTACCGCCAGTACGCCGGTAATGCTTATCTGCGCTACTTGTTCGAAGACCTGAGCGGGCCTATGCCCTTGCCGGTCAGTCCGTACCGTTCCCCTTATTCCAACTGATTAATCGGAGTCATTCATGCCTGTTTCTGCGATTGCCGGCCTAACCATGCTGGTATTGGGCGAAAGTCATATGAGCTTTCCCGATTCGTTGCTCAACCCGCTGCAAGACAACCTCACCAAGCAAGGCGCGGTGGTTCACTCCATCGGTGCGTGCGGTGCCGGTGCGGCGGATTGGGTTGTGCCGAAAAAAGTCGAATGCGGCGGCGAACGCACGCCCACCGGCAAGGCCGTGATCTATGGCAAAAACGCCATGAGCACCACGCCGATCCAGGAGCTGATCGCCAAAGACAAACCCGACGTGGTCGTGTTGATCATCGGCGACACCATGGGCTCCTACACCAACCCGGTGTTCCCTAAAGCCTGGGCCTGGAAAAGCGTGACCTCGCTGACCAAAGCCATCACCGACACCGGCACCAAGTGCGTGTGGGTCGGCCCGCCATGGGGCAAGGTCGGTTCGCAGTACAAGAAAGACGACACCCGCACCAAGCTGATGTCGTCGTTCCTCGCCAGTAACGTGGCGCCGTGCACCTACATCGACTCGCTGACGTTCTCGAAGCCAGGCGAGTGGATCACCACCGACGGCCAGCACTTCACCATCGACGGCTACCAGAAGTGGGCCAAGGCCATCGGTACAGCCTTGGGTGACCTGCCGCCATCGGCCTACGGTAAAGGAAACAAATAATGAAACGGATGACCCTGGGCCTGGCGACCTTGCTCGCCAGTGTCAGCGCCTACTGTGCCGACATCCCGCTGTACCCGACCGGCCCGGAGCAAGACGCAGCATTCCTGCGTTTTGCCAACGGCACCCCTGGCGAATTGAAGCTGGTGGCGGACGGTTCCAAGGCCAGCCTGGTGTTGAGCGGCGACAAAGCCGTGTCGGCGTTCCTGCCGGTTGTCGGCGGCGACAAACCGATCAAAGGCGTATTGAGCAGCGGCGGCAAAAACGCTGATTTCTCGGTGAAAGTGGCGCCGGGCGAATTCGCCACGGTGGTTGCACTGGTCGACGCCAAGGGCGCCACGCGCCAATTGGTGGTGCGTGAAGTGCCGGACGACTTCAATGCGCTCAAAGCCTCACTGGCGTTCATCAACGCCGACGCCACCTGCGCCGACGCCAGCCTGGAAGCCGTGGCGCAAAAGGCCGAGCTGTTCAAGCAGGTCGCTGAAGGTGCCGTGCAGCGGCGCATGATCAACCCGGTGGAATTGTCGGTGCAGCTCAAATGCGCCGGCTCGCCGGTGGGCCAGCCGTTGACGTTCACTCTCAAGGCGGGCGAGCGCTACAGCGTATTGGCCGTTCCTTCAGACACAGGCTCGAAGTTGCTGTTCGCCTCTGACGCACTCGCTAACTGATCGGGCCCGACACCACCATGGTCTTTGCCTCACTCGAATTCCTCACGCTGTTCCTGCCGGCCTTCCTGTTGATCTATGCCCTGGCTCGTCCGAGCTGGCGCAACGTGATCCTGTTGATCGGCAGCTGGTTGTTCTACGGCTGGTTGAGCCCGTTGTTCCTGTTCCTGCACATGGTGTTGACCGTGGTGGCATGGGTCGGCGGCTTGCTGGTGGACCGCTCCCGTGAGGACGGCAAAGGCCGGGTGCGCCTGTTGATCGCGTTGATCGTGTTCAACACGGCCGTGCTGTGTTGGTACAAGTACGCCAACATCGTCGCCGGCACTGTGAGCGAGGTGATCACCTGGTACGGTGCGATGCCGCTGGACTGGCAGCGCGTGGCCTTGCCGGCGGGCTTGTCGTTCATCGTCTTGCAGGCGATTTCCTACCTGGTGGATGTGCACCGTCATACGGTGCCGGTGGAGCGCAGCTTCATTAACTACGCCACCTATATCTCGATGTTCGGGCACTCGATTGCGGGCCCGATCATCCGTTACGACTGGGTCCGCCGTGAGCTGAACCAGCGGTATTTCAACTGGGCGAATTTCTCCCTGGGCGCACGGCGCTTCATGATCGGCATGGGCATGAAAGTGCTGGTGGCCGACACCTTGTCGCCGCTGGTGGACATTGCCTTCCACCTGGAAAACCCCAGCCTGGTGGACGCCTGGATCGGTTGCTTGGCGTATTCGCTGCAACTGTTTTTCGACTTCGCCGGCTACAGCGCCATGGCCATCGGCTTGGGCTTGATGCTGGGCTTCCACTTCCCGGAAAACTTCAACCGGCCGTACCTGGCCAGCAGCATCCAGGACTTCTGGCGGCGTTGGCACTTGTCGTTGTCCAGCTGGCTGCGCGACTACCTGTACATCGCGCTGGGCGGTAACCGTGACGGTGCCTGGCGCACCTACCGCAACCTGTTCCTGACCATGGCGATTGCCGGGTTGTGGCACGGCGGCGACAGCTGGAACTACCTGTTGTGGGGTTCGGCCCACGGCGTGGCGCTGTGTGTTGACCGTGCATGGTCGCGGTCGAGCTTGCCGAGCATTCCGCCGGTGCTGTCGCACGTTCTCACGCTGCTGTTTGTGTGCCTGGCCTGGACGTTGTTCCGCGCGCCGGACTTCCATTCGGCACTGACCATGTACGCCGGCCAGTTCGGTCTGCACGGCATGGCCTTGGGTGACGCGATGGCCGTGGCCATGCGCCCGGCCCATGGCATGGCGGCGTTGCTGGGGCTGGTGTGCATCATCGCGCCGATCTGGCAGGTGCGTTGCGAACAGCGCTTCGGCACCCAGCCGTGGTTTGTGGTGGCGGCCTCGCTGTGGCCGGTGGCCGGGTTTGTGTTGTCGTTCGCGCTGATTGCCAGCCGCGACGCCGTACCGTTTCTGTACTTTCAGTTCTAAGGACGCCCGACCATGCCTGCTCCTACCGCGCCGACTCCACCGAGCGACTTGGCCGTTCGCACCAGCCCCTTGGCGGCCTGGGTGCTGGTGCCCTTTTTGGCGGCGGGGCTGCTGTCCTGCGTTTGGCTGATGGTGAAGGGGCCGATCAGTTATGTGCCGGCCAAGGTCGACAGCGACATGTTGCTGCACGGTGACCTGACCCACCGGTTTGCCAAGGAATTGGCCAAGGCGCCGATGGCGATCCAGGCCGCCAACCTGGAGCGCGGCGGCAGCTGGCTGGCGTTTGGCGACACCGGGCCGCGCGTACGTCCGGGTTGCCCCGGCTGGCTGTTTATCAGCGATGAGCTGCGCATCAACCGGCATGCCGAGGCCAATGCCCAGACCAAGGCCCAGGCGGTGATCGACCTGCAAAAACAACTGGGTCAAAAAGGTATCGACCTGCAAGTGGTGGTGGTGCCGGACAAGAGCCGCATCGCCGCCGCCCAACGCTGTGGCCTGTACCGCCCGGCGGTGCTCGATAACCGGGTGCGGGATTGGACCGCCATGTTGCAGGCCGCCGGCGTTTCCGCGTTGGACCTCACCGAAACATTGAAACCGCTGGGCGCCGAAGCCTACCTGCGCACCGACACCCACTGGAGCGAAATCGGCTCCAACGCGGGGGCCAAGGCCGTGGCGCAGCGTACCCAGCAGCGCGGCATCAAGGCCACGCCGGAGCAAACCTTCGACATCACCCAGGCGCCGCTCGCCGTGCGTCCGGGCGACTTGGTGCGCCTGGCCGGTCTCGACTGGTTGCCGCCCACGTTGCAGCCGCCAGGGGAATCGGTCGCGGCCAGCACGACCCATGAAACCGGTGGTGCGACCAGTAATGCCGACGATCTGTTTGGCGATGCCGGCCTGCCCAATGTGGCGCTGATCGGCACGTCGTTCTCGCGTAACTCCAACTTTGTCGGCTTCCTGCAAAAGGCCCTGAATGCGCCTGTGGGCAATTTCAGCAAGGACGGCGGCGAATTCTCCGGTGCGGCCAAGGCGTACTTCGACAGCCCGGCGTTCAAGCAAACCCCGCCTAAGTTGTTGATTTGGGAGATTCCAGAGCGCGATTTGCAAACGCCATACGATGTCATCACGATTGGCCAGTAATTTGACGATTGTCCGTTTGTCTAAAAAATAAACAGCGCAAGCATCAAAATAATGACACTCTTGTGAGCTTGAAGCAGACTGCCTGCACAAGGGCGACGACAAAAAGACCTGCGGTAAGCAGCCGGGTGAGCTGGCCTTTTCACGTCGTTAAGCTTCGCCGTGATGAGGAATCCGCTATGAGCTTTACAGATGGTCTTCTCGTTCTGCTGGGGAAAGACGTCAGCCGTGACGCCCAAGGGCTGGATGCGCGGCTGCATTTTTTTGGCAGCATTCCCGTGGATGACGGCACCCCGTTTCCCCCTCAAGCCCCCAGTGCGCAGGCGCAATCCCAGTCCGTGGATAAGGGGGTACGACGTCCGTGCGTGGTGGCGTTGGTGTCGGTCAATGGCGGCGTGGGGCGCAGTACCTTGGCGACGGCCTTGAGCAGCGGTTTGCAGCGCCTGGGTGAGTCGGTGGTCGCCGTGGACCTGGACCCACAGAACGCCCTGCGGATGCACTTCGGTGTCAGCCCCGCCTCGCCGGGTATCGGCCCGACAAGCCTGCGCAATGCGCAGTGGGACAATATCCAGCAGCCAGGCTTTGTCGGCAGTCGTGTGATCACCTTTGGCGACACCGATATGCGCCAGCAGGACGACCTGCAACGTTGGCTCAAACATGAACCGGACTGGTTGGCGCAGCGCCTGTCTGCATTGGGCCTGAGCGCCCGTCATACCGTGATCATCGATACCCCCGCCGGCAATAACGTCTACTTCCATCAAGCCTTGAGCGTGGCCGACGTGGTGCTGGTGATTGCCCAAGCCGACGCCGCCTCCCTGGGTACGCTGGACCAACTCGACGGGCTGTTGGCACCGCACCTTCAGCGCGAACGCCCACCGCATGTGCACTTTGTGATCAACCAACTGGATGAGGACAATGCCTTCAGCCTGGATATGGTGGAGGCGTTCAAGCAGCGGCTCGGCACCAGAGAGCCTCTAGAGGTGCACCGCGATATGGCGATCAGCGAGGCGCTGGCGTTTGGTATCGACCCATTGGATAGCCAGGCATTGAGCTTGGCGGGGGACGATATCACCGAGCTTTGCCGGCTGCTGATTGCACGTAAAAAACGGCTTTAAATTGCGCTTTATTCGCTTAACGCCAGATGCTTATGCACAATCGGTTGGAGGGCAATGTCCCGAAACAGCCGTTGTGTGGAGGCATTCTCATCACGCCGCAACTGCCTGTTTTGAGTGCGTTTTATTTTGTGAACAAAAAATGACCAGCCTGGCTTTTGGCCTGTAACGTAGATGGCTACGGGCTCTGTAAAGAATTCATCAACAGAGTTATCCACAGGATGTGCCGCGACAATTTCGCCCTTTAATCGCGCTCGGCAAGCACCATCAAGTTGCGCGGCGTCAAGGCCGGTTCGCAGAAGGTGCCGACTTCCACCCTGTAGCCGTTTTCGCCGAGAAACAGTGCACGATCCAGCACCAGCCATAACTCCAGCGGCCGCCGAAACAGACCACGCACCAATTCCAGGTTTCTGACCTCTGCCAGGCGTCGCCAGCCATACGCCTCTAAACCGGCCCAATCCTGTTCGTCTGTGGATAACCCTTTGAGCTTTGCCAGCGCGTGGCAGTAGTCCGCGAAGGGCCTGTCCAGCCAGCTCGCGGGCAGCGACGGCGTGGACAGGTACTCGTCACAGCCACGCAACTGGCGTTGCAGTTGATCGAAACCCAGGCGTCGCGCCATGGACGTGTCCCGCTGCAAACGCACCCGTTTGCCCGCGGTGACGGTTTCGCTCAGCGGCAGGCCGAGGTCATCGATCGACAGTTGCAGGGGTGAAGCACGACCGGCGCTGGACAGTGGCTGGTAGGCCTGGGCGTTTATGCGGTTGTAGCAGCAGGGCGCCAGCGCCAACTGTTTGCAGCCGGCGGCGCTGGCCAGGTGCAGCAGGCGTACATGCAGGTCGCCACAGGCATGCAGGGCGACGGGCGTGTGTTCGGGGCCGATAGCCACAGCGGCCATCACGTCTTGCAGGCAATGCGTGACGGGCAGGCCGTGATGCTCGCTCAAGGCCTGGCCTGCGGCGATCAGCGCCGGGTCGTATTCCAGGCAGGTCAATGCTTGATCTGCCTGCAACAGGCGACGACCCAGATGGCCTTTTCCCGCACACCAGTCCAGCCAGTGCCTGGGCTTTTGCGCAAACTGCAGCGCGGCGCCGAACGCTTCGATTTGTGCCCATTTACGGCCAGGTACATCGACGCTAAGGCGATGGCGAGCGGGCGCCAAGGGCTGCATCGGTAACTTATCCACAGCACTGAGCTGCCGGGCTTGCGCGGCAAGCTGCGGAAACGGCGCGGGTGCCGCCAGGTCGTGGGGCTGATTGTGGCTGGCTTCGGCAGCGGCTAACGAACGTCGGCGTAGCCACTGGGCGAGTTCGGGGTGCTGGGTTTCCCAAGGTAAATACAGGTGCGTAAAGGGCCGTGGTTTCCACAGCCCTTGGTGGTCGGTCAGGAATGCATCCAGCGCCTGGAAGCGTGCCTCAACGTCCTTGACAGGCATCAACGCGCAGCCAGCGTTCCAGCAGTTTGAAGCCGCGTACCAGCAGGTACGACATCAGCAGGTAGAACACACCAGCGGTGAAGAACATATCCACTGTCAGGTAGTTGCGCGCAATGATCGTCCTGGCCATGCCGGTCAGCTCAAGCAGCGTTACCGTACTCGCCAGCGAGCTGGCCTTGAGCATCAGGATCACTTCGTTGCTGTAGGCCGGCAAGCCGATACGCGCGGCGCGCGGCAGGATGATGTAGAACAACGTCTTGGGCTTGGACATGCCCAGGGCGCGAGCGGCTTCGATCTCGCCCGGGGGAATAGCCTGGATCGCACCGCGCAGGATCTCAGCGATGTACGCGGCGGTGTGGAGGGTCATGGTGGCCGTGGCACACCAGAACGGATCACGCAGGTACGGCCACATGGCGCTGGTGCGCACGGCATCGAACTGGGCCAGGCCGTAGTAGACCAGGAACAGTTGCACCAGCAGCGGTGTGCCACGGAAGAAAAAGATGTAGGCGTAGGGCAGCGAACGCACATACCAACGCTTGGACGCACGAGCGACGCCCAGCGGAATCGCGAGTATCAGGCCAAGAATGACAGCGATGCCCACCAGTTCCAGGGTCAGGATGGCGCCTTGGATAAACTTTGGCAGCCACTTGATGATGACTTCCCATTCCATTACGTCGTCCTCACGAAGCCGCGGGCGGCGCGTTGTTCCAAGAAGTGCATGCCGACCATCGACAGCGAGGTCAGGCCCAGGTAGATGAAGGCCGCGACCAGATAGAAGGTGAAGGGTTGCCGGGTAACGGTGACCGCGATCTGCGCGTGACGCATGATTTCTTCCAGGCCGATGACCGTGACCAGCGCAGTGTCCTTCATCAGGATCATGAACAGGTTACCCAGGCCTGGCAGCGCGATGCGCCACATCTGCGGCATGATCAGGCGGGTGAAAATCCGGGTTTTCGACAGCCCCAGCGCCAAACCGGCTTCGCGATGGCCCTTGGGGATGGCGATGATCGCGCCACGCAGAACCTCGGTGGCATAGGCGCCGTAGCACAACCCTAAGGCGATGACCCCGGCGGCGAAGGCGCTGAGCGAAAGGTCGGGGATGCCGAAAACTTCACCCAGTTCGCGCACCACATTGATCGTGCCGAAATAAATGAGCAGCACCCACAACAGTTCCGGCACGCCACGCACGATGGTCGAATAGGCTCCGCCCACCCATTGCAGCGATTTGTGCGCAGAAGTCTTGGCCAAGGCACCGGCCAGGCCGAGCACCAGCCCCAGGCACAGGGCCGTGAGCGCCAGTTTGACGGTCATCAGCGCGCCAGCGGCAAGCGCCGGGCCGAATCCGTAGAGATCGAAATTCATGGTGTTTTCATATCGCGGCAGGTAGTGCAAAAAGCCGACGCGCTCAACTGAGCGCGTCGGGCATACCGTTCAGATCATTCGATGCTGAAAGGGAAGTACTTGTCGTTGATCTTCTTGTAGGTGCCGTCCGCCTTGATCTCTGCCAGGGCTTTGTTCAGGCGCTCGCGCAGTGGGTCGCCCTTGCGTACAGCGATACCGATCTTGTCGCTTTCGACCACCGGATCACCTTTGAACTCGTAGGCGGAACCGTCTTTGCTCTTGAGCCATTCGTACTGCACGTACTTGTCGGCGAGGATGCCGTCGAGGCGACCGGAGGTCAGGTCGAGGTAGGCGTTTTCCTGGGTGTCATAAAGCTTGGCTTCGGTGTCAGGCAGCTTGTCTTCCAGGTAGGTGCCGGCCAAGGTCGCACGCTGTGCACCGATGACCTTGCCTTTCAAGTAAGCCGCGTCAGTCTTGAAATCGGCGGTGGCTTTCGGCGCGATGAACTGCAGCTTGTTGGAGTAGTACGGGTCGGTGAAGTCGACGGCTTGCTTGCGCTCATCGGTGATCGACAGCGAGGACACCAGGAAGTCGAATTTCTTGGCGTTCAGGGCCGGGATGATGCCGTCCCAGTCGGACACATACACTTCGCACTTTTCGACTTTCATCTTGGCGCACAGGGCGTCGCCGATGTCTTTGTCGAAGCCCACGACGTTGCCGCTGGCGTCTTTGTTGTTGAACGGCGGGTAGGCCGCTTCGATCCCCATTTTCAAGGTTTCTGCCATGGCCGTGGCGCTGAACGCCATCGAGACGGCCGCGGCCAGAAGGAATTTTTTATAGTTCTGCATGCATGTTGCTCCGTTAGCGGTTGCTGGACATGAATTGTTTGCAGCGCGCCGAAAGCGGGTTTTCAAACACCTGCTGTGGCGATCCTTGCTCTTCGACCAGGCCTTGGTGCAGGAACACCACTTCACTGGACACCTGGCGGGCGAAGCCCATTTCATGGGTGACCAGCAGCATGGTGCGGCCTTCTTCGGCCAGCGCGCGGATCACATTAAGTACTTCCTGAACCATTTCCGGGTCAAGGGCCGAAGTGGGCTCGTCAAACAGGATGACTTTAGGCTGCATCGCCAGGGTGCGTGCGATGGCCGCCCGTTGTTGCTGGCCGCCGGACAATTGCGCCGGGTAAGCATGGCGCTTGTCGGCGATGCCGACCTTATCCAGCAGGGCTTCGGCCACTTCGATGGCCTCGGCCTTGCTTTGGCCGAGCACGCGGCGAGGGGCCTCGATGATGTTGTCGAGGATGCTCATGTGCGGCCACAGGTTAAAGTTTTGAAACACAAAACCGATTTCGCTGCGCAGGCGGTTGATCTGCTTGCCGTCGGCGGCCATCAACTCGCCGTTTTTCGCGGCCTTGAGCTTGAGTTCTTCGCCGGCCACCAGGATCTGGCCCTGGTGCGGGTTTTCCAGCAGGTTGATGCAGCGCAGGAAGGTGGACTTGCCGGAACCGGAGGAACCCAGGATCGAGATCACATCGCCGTCGCGAGCGGTGAGCGAGATACCTTTGAGTACCTCCAGCTCACCATAGCGTTTATGCAAGTTGCGGATTTCAAGCGCGGGCGTGGCCTCGGCCATGTGGGGTCCTCATTGTGTTCATTGCGATCTTCGCTGTTGGGCCGCCTTCCTGGCGAGGCGCCAAGCTAGCATAGCGTCTTGATAGCAGCCAACAGCGTGGCTTGGGGTAAACAGGTGGTGTGCGGCAGGGTGTCGCATCGGCACAGCAGCGTGTCGCGCCATCAACAACCGAACAACCGTTTGAACCCGAAAAACCGCGGGCTTCGCTTAAAAAGGGCGCGATGGTGCCAGCTTTGGCCGGGTGTTGGAAGGGTTAACCGGGCAAACGGTGCGTATCAGCCCTTTTGTGGGGCGTCACGTACTTTTTGTGTGTGTTTATGGTGCGTTTATTCGTCTTGAATGTGAGTCGCACGGTAACGCTATAGCGGAATGCCATTGTTCTCAATGACTTGCGATGGTTGTTGAATCGTCCTGCAGCCCGCGTCAATCGTGGCCCTGTAACATTTTGGCGCAAATATTGCGTAAAAAATAAAGAACGCCCCGTTGGTTTCTTTTCACGAGAAAGATCCCGGGCCGGGCCGACCGTTTTCGCAATTCCTCGTAAAGGTGTGTCAATGAGTAGTACGCAAAGCTCCAATGACCTCGAACAGGGGCTCAAACCGCGTCACGTCACCATGCTCTCGATTGCCGGCGTCATCGGTGCCGGTCTGTTTGTCGGCTCCGGCCACGCGATTGCCGCCGCCGGCCCGGCGGTACTGCTGGCGTATGCCGCTGCGGGCACACTGGTGGTATTGGTGATGCGCATGCTGGCAGAAATGGCCGTCGCGTCGCCTGACACCGGTTCGTTCTCCACTTACGCCGACCGCGCAATCGGTCATTGGGCCGGGTTTACGATCGGTTGGTTGTACTGGTGGTTCTGGGTGCTGGTGATTCCGTTGGAAGCCAACGCTGCCGCGACCATCCTGCACGCCTGGTTCCCGGATGTGGCCATTTGGGCCTTTACCCTGATCATCACCTTACTGCTGACGGCCACCAATCTATTCAGCGTGAAGAACTACGGCGAGTTCGAGTTCTGGTTTGCGTTGATCAAGGTCGTGGCGATCGTGGGCTTTGTGATCCTTGGCCTGGCCGCGATTTTCGGCTTCCTGCCGACCAGCCAGGTCAGCGGTGTTTCGCACCTGTTCGACACCCAAGGCTTTATGCCAAATGGCATGGGCGCCGTACTGGCCGCGATCCTCACCACCATGTTCTCGTTCATGGGCACCGAGATCGTCACCATCGCCGCCGCTGAATCGAAGAACCCAGGCCAGCAGATCACCAAGGCCACCAACTCGGTGATCTGGCGGATTGGTTTGTTCTACCTGCTGTCGATCTTCATCGTGGTGTCCCTGGTCCCTTGGAACGATCCGACCTTGGCGGCCGTAGGTTCCTACCAGACCGTGCTGGAACGCATGGGCATTCCGAACGCCAAGCTGATTGTCGACCTGGTGGTGCTGGTTGCCGTAACCAGCTGCTTGAACTCGGCGCTGTACACCGCTTCGCGCATGCTGTTCTCCCTGGGCCGTCGCGGTGATGCACCGGCCGTGGCCAAGCGCACCAACAAGAGCGGCACGCCTTATTGGGCAGTGTTGTTGTCCACCGGCGCCGCGTTCCTGGCGGTATTCGCCAACTACGTGGCCCCGGCGGCGGTGTTCGAGTTCCTGCTGGCCAGTTCCGGCGCCATCGCGTTGCTGGTGTACTTGGTGATTGCGGTGTCGCAACTGCGCATGCGCCAGAAGCGCACGGCGGCGGGCGAGAAGATCGTCTTCAAGATGTGGCTGTTCCCGGGCCTGACTTACGCGGTGATGGTGTTCATCGTGGGTACGCTGACCATCATGCTGTTCCAGGAAGCGCACCGGGTTGAGATCATCGCGACCGGCGTGCTGAGTTTGCTGGTGGTGGCGGCGGGACTGTTTGTATCAAACCGTCGCAAGGCGCAGAGGGTTGGCGCTGCGGTATTGAACTGACGAAATGCTGTAAAAAATGTGGGAGGGGGCTTGCCCCCGATTGCGGTGTGTCAGCGTCAGATGTGCTGGCTGATCTACCCCAATCGGGGGCAAGCCCCCTCCCACATTTGGTTTTGTATCAGTCCTGGGAGCTGGTCAGCGCCTGTGATGCCGCCACGTAATCTGCCTGGAACTGCGGCGACTCGATCCATGCCAGCGCGGCGGCTTCATCGTCGGTGTCCGTGGCCCACTGCCGATACTCGATCAGTGCCGCAAGAATGAAGTCGGTGGCTTCCTCCTCGCCTTCCTGTTCCAGCACCAGCGCCAGCAACGGATGAGCCAGGAACACGGCACACAATGCCTGCTGGCTGATCTCGCCTGCGGTGCGCATCTCCACGAACAGCTCGGTCAAATCCACTGACTCAAGGTCGATGCGGCTGTCATCGCCGGCAAACGCGTCCGGCTTGGTCGCGACAGCGCGTTGGGTACGGTTTTGCTTGGCCTTGGCCTTTGCCCGGTGGGCGCGTTTTTGCTGCTTGTTCGGCGAGGCCATGGCTCAACGTCCTGGAATGCTGGATCTGGGTGGGGTATTGAAGCGCAGGTTGGCAGAAATCCCAAGGGTATCCGCCGTTAATTGCCCGTTTTGAAGCCATTCCAGTGCAATCGGCCACAACCGATCCTGATACTCGCTGCGAAAAAAAGCGAAATGTCCGACTTCCTTTTCGCCGATGTCTTCAGGGGCGATGCGCAGATGTGTGCGCTCACTGCTGTCGAAGTAACCCAGTAGCCGCTCGATGGCCGCGACTGTCCCGAACGGATCATCGGTCATGCTGATGGCCAGTATCTGCGCGTTTACACGACTGAAAGGCAGCTCACCCAACGCTCGTCCACTGGGGCGCGTTTCATACCTGGGCGTCAGCGTGCTCCAGTCCCGCACCACGCCCGCCGGCGTGTCTTCCAGCCAGCCCAGGCGCTTGCCGGGGAAGTGCCCGCACAGCGCCGTCACCAGCGGCATCACCACATGCCACTTGGCAAACATCCGCCAACGCACGCTCGCCGCATAGTCGCGCCAGTACGCAAACTGCGCACCGACTGTCACCATCCGCCGAATGACCGCGCCCGATGCGCCGAGCCCTGCCGCGCAGCCGCCAAAACTGTGGCCGACGACGTCAATCGGCTGCCCTGGAAACTCCCGCTGCGCTCGCTGCAGCATCGCCTCGAAATCCAGCACGCCCCAATCCGACCACGAGGCGTTGAACCCCCGCAACGACCCGCTGCGAGATTCGCCGATGCCACGGTAGTCGTAGGTGATGACGTCGAAGCCGTTGGCGAACAGGTAGTCGGCGAAGCGGGCGTAGTGGCGGCAGCGCACGGAGGTGGCGGCGTTGATGATGACGACCGGGCGTTCGACGTCGGTGCGCAGGTGGCGCCAGGTGAAGCCGCCCAGGGAGTAGCCGTCGGTGGCGGGTTCGTGGAACGCTAGCGGGG
>NZ_JAIOKW010000039.1:0-55481 GCF_020093335.1 Pseudomonas fluorescens group sp.
CCTCTCAGGGTATCAGCCCCCCCACCACCCTTGAGCCGATTAGCGGCATCATTCCCCGAGAGCGTGTCCCGGCCGGCGCCGCCCATTGCATTTTCAATCGTGCAGCCCTTGGCAATCGACACATTGCCCTTCAACCCGCCCACATCGGAAAACGATTCGGCGTTCAGGTCGATGTTCTGGTCCTGGGCAAACCCGGAGAAATCCATCGTGTCGATCCCCCCGCCGTCCCACACACAGAAGACCGGTTTGTCCGTGGCGCTTTTGAGGCTAAACGCCTCCCTTTCGGTATTGGAATTGAAGCCATAGGTGGTGTCGGTGTTACGGGTTTGATGGTTGGCACCGTACAGGCGTTGTGCCGCGGCGATATCGTCCATCATCGGCGCGGACGGGCTCTGGTTCTTGAAGTCATGGCCCTTCTGATTTTTCTCCGAAAAGTAACTCATGACAGTGCGCGCATGCGTATCCCCTGCGTAGGTCGCGCCAGTCTGGTAATTGGGGTTACCGCCGTTGTAGTCACCCGGATGATGCAGACCGATGGCGTGGCCTATCTCATGAATGGCAGTCAGCGAAAAGTGACTGCCCAATGCGGCTGAGCTGTTCCCGCCCTGTGTGCCAAGCGTGGCCGTGGTGTGAGGCGTGGTACGGTTCGGAGAGGTCGCGACACCACGATCGCTGCGTGGATTGTTGCGCACGTTGAGCGTGCCGTCCGAGTCGCCTGACTGCTCGCGAAAGTTGATATTGGCAACATCCTGCCAAGACTGCAGCGCCTGGCGGACGCGTTGCTGCTGCGGTTGAGTGAAACTGTTGTCTACCGTGTAATGCACATCGACGGTCGAATCATCATTACGGTCATGAAAGCGCAGGTTTTCCCGCGAGAGTTGTTTGGCTGCCTGGTCCGTTGTGTAAGCGGGCTTATTTCCAGCCCCCGCACCAAACGGGCCGGGGTCCGATACCGGCAGGTTATTAAGAGGACTCATACTGCGCAGGTCATAGTTATTCATTGTGCGGCGCCTTCAGTGTGAATAAAAAGAGCCGAATCAAGCCAATTCGGCGTTCGAGTAACCCAGAACGCCGGCCAACCGACCGTTGACCCGCCGTTCTGGAGATACGCTCGCACGCTGAAAAACTGGACACCAACGTAGATGTGGTTCTAACCGCAACACTTGCGCGGTTCGACATACGCGGCGATATAACTAAGCATTCATTTGCAATTTAAACACTCGACAACACAACAACCTGAACGGCATCACGTTGTTTTTGCAGGAAAAAAACAAGATCTAAAAAAACAGGTGTTGTTCAAGTACGCGGTTTTCCGAAGGGTGAGGACATACCTGTTCAACGTTCTTCAAGGCATCCAAAACGGCGCCGGTGGCCGCAGTGGGCGCCCCCGTCAGGACCGCACCAATTTCTCAAGCGCGGCATCGGCCAGGAATGAAGAACGGCTTTTGACCTTGTGCTCGCGCACATAACGGTCAATACGCTGGATGACATAACCGGGCAAGGTCACATTGACCTTCTCGGTCTTGCCCAAGTAGGGCGTGACGTCCAGCTCCAACATGCCCCAGCCCATTTCGGCGTAGTCTTCGTTCGCGTGATGATGGGCCACCGACGTTGGCATCGGAATCACCCCGCCCTCTGCGGCGATGGCTTGCAGCATGATGTGCGCGACTTCCACGGCGGCGTTGTAGGCCTCTTCAAAACTGTCCCCGGCGGTGACTGCGCCTGGGATATCGGGGATCTGGATACCGGTGGCGGTGAAGTCATCGCCCCATTCGATACAGATTGGGTATTGCATGAATGCTCTCCTTAAAACTGAAACAAACCGGCGCGTTTCCTGATGCTTCTGACGGTGCCCAGCGGCAGGTCCTTCTTGGGATGCGGCACCGGGAGGGTGTACGGGTTATAGCGATGGGTAAAAATGTGATGACTGCCGGTGACCCGATCCACTACCCAACCTGCCGCTTGCAGTTCCTTGATCAATAACCTGCTTTGCCCCCCAGCCTCCTTGGCTTGGCCTGAATAAAAACAACCCTAGAGTTATCTTTACTCAAGCACAGAATACCCATCCCTGACTGACGGCTGTTTTACTGAATATTGAAAACCCGCCTGCTCAGGGCGGGAAACGCATGACAGCCGTCGTCCATCGCCTTAGGCTTGAGCGCCGCCACGCCAAGCAGGAACAGCCGATGGACCGTCTCACCGCTATGGAAACCTTCGTCCACGTGATCGAAACGGGCTCCTTCTCCGCTGCCGCCAAACGCCTGGGCATCGGTCAGCCCGCCGTCTCCAAAAGCATTGCGCAATTGGAAACGCGCCTGGCCGTGCGGTTGGTGCTGCGCTCCACGCGGGGCCTGACGCCCACCGAAGCAGGCCTGGTGTTTTTCGAGAAGGCCAAGCGCGCCATTGATGAAGCCAACGCCGCTGACGACGCTGCACGCGGCGCGGGGGCGGGGCTCACCGGCACCTTGCGCATCAGCGCTCCGGTAACCTTCGCCCGGATGCACATCATTCCTCACCTGGGCCCCTTCCTGACGCAGTTCCCCGAGTTGAATGTGGACGTTGTGCTCGACGACCGTAGCCTCAACCTGATCGAAGAAGGCATCGATGTCGCCCTGCGCATGGGCAACCTGAATGACTCAAGCCTAACGGCGCGCAAGATCGGTGAATCGCCCTGCGTCATCCTGGGCACCCCGGCCTACTTCGAACGCTTCGGCGAGCCCGCCACACCGGCGGATGTGCTGCAACACCAAGCCATCATCTACACCCGTGGCGAAGGCTCGCACTGGTGCTTTACCCAAGGCGACCAGGAATACCCCATCGTCGCCCATGGGCGCGTGCGCGTCACCGCGGCTGAGGGTGTACGTGCGGCGGTGTTGAGCCATTTGGGGCTGACGTTGTCGTCTACCTGGATGTTCGCGCCGGAGCTGGCCAGTGGCGAAGTGAAGACCGTGCTGGCCGATTGGACGTTACCCGCGCGGGATTTATGGGCCGTGTACGCCACGGGCAGAATGGCGAGTGCCAAGGCACGGGCGTTTGTGGAGTATGTAGAGCAGTTGCTGGCTGAAACCCCATCGCCCTGACAATTTGGATCAGAGGTGGAAGCCAGTTCCACCTCAAAGCACGCGCCCATCCCAACCAATGGAAACATGCCGCGGCAACTCACGGCGGTGCTCCAGCAACCACGCATCCAGCGTATGCCCCACATGGGTCAACACACCCAACTGAGCCCCTGTGTCCTCGATGCTCTGCAACGCCAGCGTCAGGTCATTGTGATTGCGCGGTGCCTGCGGTTGCGGCGGCATGGAGCAATCCAGTACCAGCACGTCCAGCGGTTCACGTTGCAGCCAGGCCAGGGTCGCCGGTGGCTGGCCGACGGTGTCGGTGAGGTAGGCGATGCGCCGCCCCTCGCCTTCCAGCAGGTAACCCAGGGTCGGCTTGGAATGCTGCAACGGCAACGCGGTGACGCTGAGTGGGCCAAACTGCCGGGTTTCGAATTCGCTGAATGGCTGGCTGAAATCCAGGATACCCGGATGCTTGTAGAGGTCGGATAAACCCTCCGGATCCGCCGGCCCATGCACCGGGATCACCAGCCCTTGGCCCCAGCGCAGGTGCAGCAGGCCCTGGGCATGATCGGCGTGGTAGTGGGTTTGCAGAATCCCGTTGAAACTGCGCGGCGGGAAGCGTTCGGTGAGGTCGGGCAAGCCGCTGTCGATCAACCAGCGCTGGTCGGCGCATTCGATCAGCGCACTGCAAGGTCGGCGGCGCAGGCTGGCATCGCTGCGCGCCAAACCGCACGCGGGGCACTCGCAGCCATACACCGGGACTTGCCGCGCGTCACCGGTGCCAAGCAAGGTCAGGCGCATGCCGAGTGCCCGTGGTCCAGGCAGCACAGCAGGCGTTCGACGGTATGTGCCAGCGGCCCGGAATTGTCCAGGACAAACAACCCCGCGCCATGACCGGCGATCAAGTCGGCCGTGAAGCGCGCATTGCGCGCCAGGCGCGCTTCAATGTCCGCCAACGCCTCACGCCCTCGTGCGATCAAGCGTTGGCGTAACACGGCCTGGTCAACCGTCAGCAGCAACACCAGCAACGTAGGGTAACGTTCGCGCGTCTGCGCCAGGTGCGCGCGGGAGCCGTTGACCAGCACGTCGTCACCCGCCGCCAGCCAGTCGTCGATTTCCCTGGGAATGCCGTAGGACAAGCCATTCGCCTGCCAGCTGAGGGCAAACGCGCCCTCGGCCTGCATCGTGGCAAACTGCTCCGGGCTCACCCCCTGCGCCGCTTCACCCACCGCTTCCGCCGAGCGGGTGATGACGCGGCGCACGATGCGGCAACCGCGCTCGGCCAAACGGGGGCGTGCGGCATCCAGCAGGCTGTCCTTGCCCGAGCCGGAGGGCCCGATGAGATAGATCAACCTGCCTGCCATCAAAACACCCTCTTCGCTTGTCGCCATACTTGTTGCACTACAGGAAGCCCTTGGCGGCTGCGGGCTTGGACCAGGTCGGCGCGCAGGCCAATGGCAATTTCACCGCGATCCTTCAGGCCTGCCGCTTGCGCGGGCGCCAGGCTGATCATCTTGACCGCCCGCGACAGGTCGCCACCGTCCTGCTGGTCAGCCAGCACAAACGCAGCCTGCAACAGGCTCGCCGGGTAGTAGTCACTGGAAAGTATATCCAGCAACCCCTCGGCCGCCAGGCCCGCCGCGGCCACATTACCCGAGTGCGACCCACCGCGCACCACGTTCGGCGCGCCCATCAAGACTTTCATGTTCAGCGCCTGGCAGCCCTTCGCGGCTTCCAGGGTGGTGGGGAATTCGGCGATGGTCATGCCGTAGCGCGCCGACTCTTCCACGTGGGCCAGTGTCGCGTCGTCGTGGCTGGCCACCGACAGGCCACGCGCCAGGCAATGCTCGACGATGGCCGCGCGATAGCGATCGCTGTAGGCCAGGGAGTTGGCTTTTTGCAGCACGATGAACGCGTCCATGGTCTCGTCGTTCAGGTGGTACTTGCCCATGTAGTACTCACGGTATTTGGATTCGAGCACGAACTGGCGCTGGCCCGGCGAATGGTCCATCACCGACACCAGCCGCACCAACGGGTTTTCCACCAGGTCGCGGAACACGCTGAGGGTATCCGGGTGGCACAGCTCGCAACGCAGGTGCAGGTGGTGCTCGGCGCGAGTCAGGCCGGCACCTTCCGCCTGGGCAATGGCCTCGAGCATCGCCGGCAGCTTTTTCATGCGGTTGCCCTTGGGGTTCACGTCGCCTATGGACACCGCGTCGAACACCGTGGTGATGCCCGCCGCGATGATCTGCGCATCATGGCTGAGCACCGCGGAGGTCGACGGCCAGTCCACGCCGGGGCGCGGGGTCATGTGTTTTTCCAGGTTGTCGGTGTGCAACTCCACCAGGCCCGGCAACAGGCAATCACCGCCGAGGTCCTGGGCCTGGGGCAGCTGGCTGCGGCCCTCGGCGAGGTCGACGATAGTGCCGTCGCGCAGCACCAACGAGCCCAGGAACATGCGATCAGCCATGACAATCTGGGCATTACTGAGGATTTGTTCAGCGGGCATGGGCGTATTCCTCTGTGGCGACGGACGTGGGGGTCATGTCGAAATGGCGGTCGGCGACCGCTTCACGGGCAGCACGGTCGTGGAAGATGCCGATCAGCGCGGCGCCCTCAGCCTTGGCTTCGTTCATCAGTTCCAGCACCACCTGGCGGTTGTTGTCGTCCAAAGACGCGGTGGGTTCGTCCAGCAGCATCACCGGCCAGGCCACCATGAAACCGCGGGCGATGTTGACGCGCTGTTGCTCGCCACCGGAGAACGTACCGGGTGCCAGCTGCCACAGACGCTGCGGGATGTTCAGGCGGGTCAGCAGGTGCTCGGCGCGGGACTGCGCATTCGCCTTGGACCAGCCGCGCGCCAGGGCCGGCTCCATCACCACATCCAGGCAAGCCACACGCGGGATCACCCGTAGGAATTGGCTGACATAGCCAAGGGTCTGTTGACGCACCTGGAGAATGTCACGCGGCTCGGCGCCGACCAGTTCCAGCCATTCGCCAGCATGGCGCACGCGGATGCTGCCGCCCGCCGCTAGATAATTGCCGTACAAGGTGCGCAGCAAGGTGCTTTTACCCGCACCGGACGCGCCATGCAGCACCAGGCACTCACCGCCCTGCACGCTGAATTCCACGCCGCGCAACACGTTGAGCACCACGCCGTTCTGCTGGTGCAGGGTGAAGGTTTTCGAGAGGTCACGGACCTCGATCAAGGCATTTGTCATGGCTGCAATACCGAAGACACCAGCAGTTGAGAGTAAGGGTGCTGTGGATCGTCGAGGATCTGGTCGGTGAGCCCGGTTTCCACCACCCGCGAGCGGCGCATGACCATCAGGCGGTCGGCCAGCAGCCGCGCCACGGCCAGGTCGTGGGTGACGATCACCACCGCCAGGTCCAGCTCACGCACCAGGCCGCGCAACAGGTCGAGCAGGCGCGCTTGCACCGACACATCCAGGCCGCCGGTGGGCTCATCCATAAACACCAGGCGTGGGCTGGAGACCAGGTTGCGGGCGATTTGCAGGCGCTGCTGCATGCCGCCGGAGAAGGTGCGCGGCAAGTCGTCGATACGCTGGGGGTCGATTTCCACCTGGCTCAACCAGTCCAACCCGGCGCCGCGCAGTTGCTCATAGTTGCGCACGCCTTGGGCCATCAGACGCTCACCGATATTGGCGCCCGCCGACACGCCCATGCGCAGGCCGTCGCGAGGGTTCTGCTCGACGAAGCCCCATTCGGTCCGCAGCAAGGTGCGGCGCTCGGCTTCGCTGGCGCTGTAGAGGTCCAGCCATTCGCCGTCCTTGCTGCGATAGCCAATGCTGCCCGCTTGCGGTGGCAGACGCCCGCTCAACAACGAGAGCAAGGTGGATTTACCCGAGCCGGACTCGCCGACGATGCCCAGCACTTCGCCGGGGTACAGATCGAAGCTGACGTCCTGGCAGCCCTTCTCCGGGCCGTACAGCAGGGACAGGTCGCGCACTTGCAGTAGCGGTGCGTCGGCTTTTTGCGTCAAAAGAACCTGGCTCATTGGTTGTTCTCCAGAACCCGTTGGGCGCAATACCAGGTGTCGGAGCACACGAAACGCTGGGTCCCGGCGTCATCCAGAATCAGCTCATCGAGGAACGACTCATGGCTGCCACAGATCGCGCAGTTGTGCTCCCACTGCTGCACGGCGAACGGGTGGTCTTCAAAGTCGAGGCTGGTGACCTGCGTATACGGCGGCACCGCGTACAGGCGCTTTTCGCGACCGGCGCCGAACAGCATCAGCGCCGGGCTCATGTCGAGTTTCGGGTTGTCGAATTTGGGGATCGGCGACGGGTCCATCACGTAGCGCTCGTCGACCATCACCGGGTAGGCGTAGCTGGTGGCGATATGGCCGAAGGTGGCGATGTCTTCGTAGAGCTTTACGTGCATCACCCCGTAATCATTCAGGGCGTGCATGGTGCGGGTCTCGGTTTCCGACGGTTCGATGAAGCGCAACGGCTCGGGGATCGGCACTTGGTAAACCATGATCTGCCCAGCCTGCAACGGTGTTTCCGGGATGCGGTGGCGGGTCTGGATCAGCGTGGCGTCCGGCGTGGCTTCGGTGGTGGCGATGCCCGCAGTGCGCGCGAAAAAGCGGCGGATCGACACGGCGTTGGTGGTGTCATCGGCGCCCTGGTCGATGACCTTGAGCACGTCATCCGCGCCGAGGATCGCGGCGGTCAGTTGCATGCCGCCCGTGCCCCAGCCATACGGCAATGGCATTTCGCGGCCACCGAACGGTACCTGGTAACCGGGGATCGCCACCGCCTTGAGCAACGCGCGGCGGATCATGCGTTTGGTCTGTTCGTCGAGGTAGGCGAAGTTGTAGGCCGTGTCATTCATGGCGGGAGCCCTCGGCGGGTTGGCGCAGTTTGCGGATCAGCTCCAGCTCGGACTGGAAGTCCACGTAGTGCGGTAGCTTGAGGTGCGAGACAAAACCGGCGGCCTCGACGTTGTCGCAGTGCGCCAGCACGAACTCCTCGCGCTGGGCCGGCGAGACGATCTCTTCGTTGTATTCCCCGGCGCGCAACGAGCGGTCGACCAACGCCATCCCCATGGCCTTGCGCTCGGCATGCCCGAACGCCAGGCCATACCCGCGCGTGAACTGCGCCAGCTCAGTGGCCGAGCCAACGAACTGGTTGACCATCTCGCACTCGGTCACTTCGATGCTGCCCAGGCAAATGGGGAAGCCCAGCTCTTGCGGATCGATCCACACGTCCACATCGCCGATGCGAATCTCGCCGGCAAACGGGTGATTGCGGCCGTAGCCACGTTGGGTCGAGTAGCCCAGCGCCAACAGGAAGCCTTCATCGCCACGGGCCAGGGCCTGCAGGCGTTCGGCACGGCTGGCGGGGTATTCCAGCGGGTCGCGAGTGATGTCGGCGACCGTGGCGTTGTCGTCGACTTCGGGCTTGATCAGGCCTTCTTTGGCGAGCAGGCCGAGGACGCGTGGGCAGGCTTCCAACGTCGCCTCCGGCGTGGTCTGCGGCCCTGGATATTCACCTTCGGCCAGCAGCGCAAAATCCAGCAGGCGATGGGTGTAATCGAAGGTCGGGCCGAGCAATTGACCGCCCGGCACGTCCTTGAACGTGGCCGACAAACGCCGGCTCAGCGACATGTGCGCGGTGTCGATCGGCAGGCTCGGGCTGAAGCGCGGCAGCGTGGTGCGGTAGGCGCGCAGCAGGAAGATCGCTTCCACCAGATCCCCCGCCGCTTGCTTGATCGCCAACGCGGCGAGTTCTTCGTCGAACAGCGAACCTTCCGTCATCACCCGTGCCACGGCCAACGGCAGTTGTTCGCGGATTTGCGTCACGCTCAGTTCCGGAATCGCGGTATCGCCACGGCGTTTTTTTGCCAGCAGGCGGTGGGCATTGTCGATGGCCTGTTCGCCACCTTTGACGGCTACGTACATCAGGCGTGCTCCTGTGCAATGCGGCTGCTGCGTGGCAGGCCGATCAAGTGGTGGCCGGCAGCGAACACAACGTCCAGCCCGCGGGGGAAAGCTTCGCGGCGCTGACGTTCGTGCCAGAAGCCTTGGGGCACCGGCAGGTGCACCTGGCGCTGGGCCTTGATGCCGGGGCCGCGCCACAGCAGGCCGCGACCGCCTTCCAGGTCGGTGAGCTGCACGAGCAGGGTGCAGGACTGATCGGGGTAGCGGTCATTGCCGTGATCGAAGCCACTGAGGTCGAGCAGGTCCTGTTCGCCGAGCAGCGCGAAGACCGCGTCTTCGCGCTTCGACGCCAACGGGCAGCCGCAATGGAAGGCCAGGTTGGCGCGGATCAGCGGCGTGTCGAAGCTCGGCGCCAGCCATAGCGGCGTGTCGGTATCCAAGAGCGCCAGGCACAAGGCGTAGGTGGCGGGCGCCAGGCCGTCGAGGCGTGGCGCGCACGGCAGGTGCTGGATCAAACCGGGTTCGGCGAGGGCCTTGAGTGCGGCACGAAAACCGCGCTGGGCATCAAGGACCGGGTCAACAAACGCCGGCTGCAACAGTGGCGCACTCATCAGTTTTCTCCTCGTACGAGCGTGAAGAACTCGACCTTGGTGGCGGCGGTATCGGCTTCTTTTTGCGCACGGCGGGCGGCCTGGGCATTGGCCAGCGCGGTGATCAAATCGCTGAGCCAGCGGCTCGGTTGCGTGCCTTGCAGATGGGCATCGGCCAAGGCGGCCAACTCGGCATGGACCTTGTCGCGCCCGGCCAGGTAGCTGTAGCCGGTGCGGCCATCGGCCAGGCGCACCACACAGCGGGTCACGCTCATTTCGCCGACGTTGAACGGCGCGCCATTGCCGCCCATGCGGCCGCGCACCAGGGTCATGCCGATTTCCGGGGCGCGGATCAGTTGGTATTCGGCGTCCTTCAACGCGGCTTCGTGGGGCTGCAGTTCACTGAGCTGGGCGCGAGCAAGCACGCCGATCCAGTGTTGACGCGGGGACAGGCTCATCAAAGGCTCCATCAAGTCATCACCTGGTACTGGAAGCGATCCGAACGGCTGGTGGACTGCGCCAGCTCCACCGGGTGGCCATCGCGATCGCGGGAAAGGGTGAATACGGTGAGCGCCGGCAAATGCCGGGGCATCATCAGCAGCGCGGCTTCGTCACGGTTGGGCAAACGCGCACCGATCAGGCTGTGGGTGCGGGTCAGCGGCAGGTCACGCTCGCGCAGGTAGTGGCGCAAAGACCCGCCGGTGTAGTCGGCCAGCAACGGCGCGCGGCTGGCGCAGTAGCGATGGCGGATCAGGCTGACGGGCTGGTGGTCGAGCTTGCGCAGGGTTTGCAGTTCGATCATTGGCGCCATCTCGGCGATGCCTAAGTGCTGCGCCTCTTCACGGCTGGCGTAGCAGTAGCGGCGCTTGAGCAACAGCGCTTCCACCCCTACGCCCTGGGCCGACAACGATTGGCTATAGGAGGTCTCGGCGCCCATCGGGTAGATGAGCGGGCGGTCGAGCACCTGGGTGCCCTTGCCCTGGCGGCGTAACAGGCTGCCTTCGAACACCAGCTCGTCGATGGCCCGGCGCAGGGTGTGGCGGTTGACGCCAAAGCGCTCGGCCATGTGCACCTCGCCGGGCAGGAAGTCGCCGGCCTGATAGCTGCTCAGTTCACGGCGCAGGATATCCGCGAGTTCGCGGTACACCGGCTCATCTTGTCTAGACAACTGCATGTTAAAAAAAAGCGCCGCGTGGGCACCCCTCCGACGTCAGATGAACTGCTTGCGCAGGCGTTGGGACAACACGTCGATAGCGCTCACCACCACGATGATCACCAGCAACACCGCGCAGGTTTGTACGAACTGGAAGGCGCGGATGTTTTCCCAGAGGATCACGCCGATCCCGCCCGCACCGACCATGCCCACCACTGTCGCCGAGCGGACATTGGCTTCGAAGCGGTACAGCGCGTAGCTCACCCACAGCGGCATCACTTGGGGGATCACGCCGTAGATCACTTCCTGCAGGGCGCTCGCGCCGGTGGCACGTACGCCTTCCACCGGGCCTGGGTCGATGGCTTCGACGGCTTCGGCAAACAGCTTGGCGAGCACGCCGGTGGTGCTGATCCACAGGGCCAATACACCGGCGAAAGGGCCGAGGCCGACGGCGACCACGAACAACATCGCGAAGACCATTTCATTGATGGAGCGGAAGGCGTCCATGACCCGGCGCAGGGGTTGGTGCACCCACCAGGGGGTGATGTTGTCGGCGCACAAGATGCCCAGCGGCACCGAGCAGACGATGGCCAACACCGTGCCCCAGAGGGCGATTTGTACGGTGACGATCATCTCCTTGAGGTAGGAGCGCCACTCGTGGAAGTCCGGCGGGAAGAAGTCGGCGGCGAAGGTCGCCATGTTTCCGGAGTCGCGGTACAGCGCCAGCGGGTTCATTTCCGCGCCGTGCCAGGCCCAGGCGAGCAAGACCAGAAACAGGCCCCAGCCGAGGTATTGCGGCCACGTGCGTTTGCCGACGGCTTCAGCGTGCAAGGTAGTCATGGGTCACTCTCGATCAATGTGTATGAGTGGGCTTTCTGTGGTGAGCCTGGCTTCTGTGGTGAGCGGGCTTGCCCCGCGCTGGGCTGCGCAGCAGCCCCAATGGCTCTGCTGTGAACCCGGAGGGGGACAAGCCCCCTCACCCCAAAAGCACTCCGCATACAGGCGGGGGGATTAGCCGTTGACCGCAGTTTTCTTGTCCAGCTCGGAGATGCGCTGTTGCAGCTTCGCCAGGTCGGCGTCGATGTCGGCGAGTTTCTTGGCCTTGTCGGCCGCGTCCAGCTTGCTGTCAGCGCTGATGGTGGTGCGCTGCTTGAACAGCTCCAACTGGCGGATCGGCAACAGTTGGTCGTCGTTGGAGGCGAGGAACTTGCCCAGCTGCATGTTCTTCAGCACCGCCTTCTCTTCATCGGTGTCGCCATAGTTGGCAAAGAAATCGCGGATCTTGGTTTTCTCGCTGTCGCTCAGCGCCTTGCTCCACACCATCGGGTCGGCCGGGATCAGCGGCGATTTCCAGATCACCTTGAGCATCGCGGCTTTGTCGGGCTGGGTGACTTCCAGGCGGTCCCAGCTTTCGGTGTTGAAGGTGGCCACGTCCAACTGCCCCTTGGCCACGCTCAACGCGTTGACCTCATGGCTGGAGTTCAGCGTGCGTTTGAACGCCGTGGCGGCGTCCACGTTGTTCTTGGCGAACACGTAGTAGCCCGGCACCAGGTAGCCCGAGGTGGAGTTCGGGTCACCGTTGCCGAAGGTCAGGTTCTTGGCATTCTTGAGCATGTCGTCGACGTTGTTGATCGGGCTGTCCTTGCGCACGATCAGCACGCTCCAGTAACCGGCGGCGCCGTTGGCGGCAGCGGTCTGGGCGAAGATCTCGCCGTTGGAACGGTCCACCGCTTCCATCGCGGCCTTGTTGCCCAGCCAGGCCACGTCGACCTTGTTGAAGCGCATGCCCTGGATCAGGCCGGCGTAGTCGGAGGCGAAGGTGGCGTTGATGGTCAGGCCGGTCTTCTTGTGCATGTCATCCAGGAACGGCTGCCAGATGCTCTTGAGGTTCTGCGAAGACTCGGTGGACATGATGCCGAAATTGATCACCTTGTCAGCGGCGTGGGCGTTGCCCAGCGCGACACTGGCCAGCAACACGGCAGACAAAAACACATGGCCGATACGGTTCAACATGGACGGGACTCCTGTGGGTCGTGAGTAGGGTTTCAAGCGCGCGCCAGGGCCAGCCGAGGGGGCGCTTCGGCACGGCGGGTTTGGTCGGAACACATCAGGCTGGTGTCGACGTCGGCACCGTATAAATCGTTGAGAAACTGGCTGCTCATCGAACTGCCCTGCCCGTCGAAATGAATGCGCCCGCCTTTCAGAGCCACGGCACGCGGGCAGTAACGCATGGCGTAATCGACTTGATGCAGGGTCACCACCACGGTCTTGCCGTCGCGGCGGTTGATGTCGGCGAGGATCTCCATGACCTTGCGCGCCGACTCCGGGTCGAGGGACGCGATCGGTTCGTCGGCCAGGATCACCTCCGCGCGCTGAGTCAACGCACGGGCAATCGCCACGCGCTGCTGCTGGCCGCCAGACAAGGTCGAAGCCCGTTGCGCGGCCAGATCGGCCAGGCCGACGCGCGCCAGCGACGCCATGGCAAACGCCTTCTCCTCGGCATTGAACAGCCCCAGGTTGCCACGCCAGCGCGGCATGCGGCCCAGGCACCCGAGCAGCACGTTGTCGAGCACGCTCAGGCGATTGACCAGGTTGAACTGCTGGAAGATGTAGCCGATGTCCGCCCGCAACCGCCGCACCTTGCCATTCAAGCGTCCGCTGGCCTGCACCTCCCGGCCCAGCACCTTGACGCTGCCGCCGTTACTCTTGTCGCAACAGGCCAGGCCCGCCAAATGGCGCAACAACGTGGACTTGCCGGAACCGGAAGCGCCAATCAGCGCGACCATCTCACCAGCGGCAATGGTGAGTTCGAGGTCGACCAACGCAGGCTTCTTCGCAAAGGTCTTGTTCAAGTGATCGACATGGATAGCGTACGTCATGGGCTTCTCTGTCTTGTTTGAACAGCCAGGGGATGGCTGCGGTTGAGTTCAAACGACAGTAGGCGCGGGAGGTGTCAGTGCTATTACTTGCACATGACTGGAGGGGGTCGGCTGGATGAAGGTTTTGTGAAAGGTTGGAATGTCACCGCCCCCCCCTGTGGCGAGGGAGCTTGCTACCGCTGGGCTGCGAAGCGGCCCCAAAACCGAAGGGCGCGGTGTGTCAGGTGGATCGAACGTGACGGGATCGGGACTGCTGCGCAGTCCAGCGGGAGCAAGCTCCCTCGCCACAGGGGTCGGAGGTGTTTCAGTGAGATTCGAAGGGCGAAACAGTCGGAAGCCTCTTCAGTTCAAAATCCTCGAAAACACCCACATCGCGCTCGCGGAAGCTGTCCATCGTCACGGGTTCAAGGTTCAACGCCTGATTAAGAATCTGCACCGTTTGCTGGGCTCGCAGACGTGGGGAGACGATCAACACGTCGATGCCGCAGGGCAGGTTCTTGCTCAGAGAGGCGGCCTGTGCCCTACCCCGCTCGGTCAATTCCGGATCGAGTGCGCCGAGGTAGCGGTGCTCGGCGTTGGCCCAGGTTTCGCCGTGGCGTATGACGTGGAGATGCATGAGGTCCGTCTCTCTGAAGATAGGAACTGGGAGGGTAACCGCTGTTCCGAATGAACCCGCGCACGGTCCGCCTACCGACAAAATACGCCCCCTGTCAGGCTGCAAACCCAATCAATAGCCCTCCACGGATGGAGCGCATTTGCGCCAATGCGCCTACATTTCCCACCGTAAGTTCAGGGATTTTTTTCGTGATTATGTGAATTTGTAACAGCGATACAACATGAAACAAATGTCCGATGGTCGCACCTCCTTACAAACTATAAAAAGCTCAGCACGTTCCTACATGGGAACGGTTTTCATCCTATAGCTGATAGTTAAAATAGGGATCTAGAACATGGAGTTCGACGTAATTGTAGTAGGAGCAGGAGCCATTGGCGGTTCTATCGCGTATGAACTGAGCTCACGCGGCTTAAATGTTTGCCGGGTCGGTGAAACTGACCGTAGCAACGCAGCATCCAAGGCCGCCGGCGCCATGAATGGCTGTTTTGGCGAAGTCACCAGCGGCCTTTTGGCCAGTGAGCATGGCCGGCTCAAACTGAATATGGATCGTCAGGCACAGGATCTCTGGCCCGAGTGGGCCGAACGCCTGGCTGATGCATCAGGTATCACCACCCCGCTGTTCACTGCCAGCGGCACGCATGTTTTGCTCAACAGCGCCGGAATGGACGAGGTCGATACCGTCAACTACGAAGCTATCGAGCATACACTGCAAGCCTATGGGGAACCGTACGAGACCATTGATCCAAGAACAATGGAGTGGTTGGCCCCAGATCATCTGGTACGCCCTCTGCGCGGCTTGTTCATTCCCAACGAACACTCCGTAAATGCCCACTTGCTGCTGGAAAAACTCGACGCGGCTCTGCTGGCCAACAATGGCACCTTGATCAATGAGAACGCCCGTCGGGTATTGGCCGAAGGTGACGTCGCGACCGGTGTCGAGTTGCTCAACGGCGAAGTGCTCTGGGGCAAAAAAATTGTGGTGGCCGCAGGTGTTCAATCGTTGGATTTGCTCAGCGAGTTCGACACGGTTGTAAAGAAAATACCTCCCCTGTTCAGCGGATATGGCGTCTCCATTCTGGTCAAGTTGCCGGACGGCATGGCGTTACCCGAGTCAGTGATCCGTACGCCTAATCGTGCGTTTGCTTGTGGTTTGCATTGTGTGCCACGAGGTGATGGTGTGCTGTACCTGGGCGCCACCAATATCCTTTCCGAACGTCCCAAACGTCATGCGCTGATCTCAGATGTGCAGTTTCTGCTTGATTGCGCAGTCGACCAGTTGAATCTCGACCTGCACAGTGCCGAAGTTATTTCGATTCAGGTAGGCAACCGTCCAATTCCCGCTGACGGTTTCCCTCTGATCGGCGAGTGCGGCATACAGGGGTTGTGGCTGACAACCGGCACCTACCGTGACGGGTTGCACCAATCGCCGTTGCTGGCGACCTATGTCGCCGACTGCTTGACCAACGTCAAGAACACTGGCCTGGACTTGAGCACCTTCCATCCAGTACGCGCGCCACTGACCGGTCTTGCTCGTGAACTGACGGTCGGCGAAACCGTCAAGCAAATGTTCGCCACAGGCTATGAATATCGCTGGGACGTAAAACCGTACTGGCTGCCAATCCTCGATAAAGGACTGTCGAGTAATTACCAGCAGCTGATCGATGATCTGCATCCCTCATTCACTCCCCCTCCGGAGCTGGTCGCCTTTTCCTATCTCTACGAATCCATGCGAGTGAAACTGACGCAGTACTACAAGGAGTGGTCATGAGTCTGGACAAACATGAGCAGGAGGCTATCGCCAAAGCCCGCGTTCAGTTGGAGGCGGCCGGTGTATGGGATCCGGACAATGACCTGGATAGCCTGGTCGATCGTTTTATCGTGCGTGCTGACAAACAACGCGCACTCGATGAATTCAGACTGGCGGTAAGCGAGCGCTGCAATCGTATTCCGTTGGGGCATATTGTTGGCACCGTAGCGTTCGATGAGTTGTCGCTGGTCGTCGGCAGCGGCGTGTTCATCCCTCGTCCCCACAGCACGGTGATTCATAAATGGTTGGATGAAACCGAACTGGCAACAGGAACCTGCGTTCTGGACCTTTGCGCCGGCAGCGGCGCAATCGGGTTGGCCATCGCTCGTCGCAGGCCAGACCTCGACGTCACCTGCGTGGAGCGTGAAGACGTCGCCGTAAACTACCTCAAACGCAATATCGCCCGGCTCGCAACCAAAAACGTACAGGTCAGTGCGGCACAGGCGGATGTTTACGACACCAAAGCATTTGCCCGCTTCAGGCAACAGGTGGGCCTGATTGTCGCCAACCCGCCCTATGTTCCCCAGAAAGCCCAGTTGCAGCCTGAATGGGGCGACCATCATCCCAAGGCGGCCGTCTATTCAGGGACCGACGGCCTGGACCTGACACGCCAGATCATCACACTGGCGACCACCTTACTTACCCCTGATGGGTGGCTGGTAATCGAGCATGGCGAGGATCAGGCATCCGCCGTTCGTGAGTTGTTCGAACAACACCAACTGACTGAAATCCGGACGGTGATCGACCGTCAGGCATCGGATACCACCGGCACTTCAGTCATGACCGTTGGCTGTTTATCGAAGGCTGTTCACCCCTAGGAGTTTTTGAGCAATGGATGCACAAACCAAACAAGACTGGATGACCATTCGCCGTGACAACACCACCAGCGCACTGGAGAGCGCCTATGAGGAGGGCCTCACCGGGTTTACCGTCGCAAGCCGTGAAGGCAAACGCATTACCCTGGCGCAGGGCGGCACGTTCACCGAGTTCGTCTCCTGTTCCTATCTGGGCCTGGAAACCCACCCTGCACTGATTGAAGCAGCACACCAGGCCCTGGGAGTCGTCGGCCTGCACTTGTCGTCATCACGCAGTGCAATGCGCCCAGTGTATCTGCCGCAACTCGAATCCCTGCTCGGCGAAATCTACACAGGCTGCGGTGTCAGCGTCTTCACCTCCACCAGCAGCGTACACCTTGGCGTACTGCCGTTGCTGGGCAGCAATTCGCTCAAGAGCTACCCGATTAGAAAGCGCGCGCACTGGTTGATAGACAAAACCGCTCACGCATCGATGCAGGTATTGCGAGGCATTCTGCAGCAGTTCGGCGAGGTGTCCCGTGTTCAATCGACCGATCCGGAGTCGATGAGCGTCGCCTTGAAAAACTGCGTTGATCGCCAGGAAACGCCGATTCTGCTGATCGACGGCATCGGCTCGATGAGCGGCCTGGTGCCTATCGCGCAACTCTCCCGTCAACTGGAGACAGCCGGAGGTTACCTGTACGTGGATGATGCTCACGGCATATCCATTGCTGGGCTTCATGGCGCTGGCTACGCCCTTGCTGCCGTGGACAACCAACTGCCGCACAACATGATTCTGGCCGGTTCTCTTTCCAAAGCATTCGGTGGCGCTGGCGGGTTTGTGGTGGTGAGCGATCCGCAGGATATCCCGACAATTCAATCGCTGGCCAACCCGCTGGTTTTCGGTCACTCCATCATGGTGCCGATGCTGGCGGCCAACGTTGCGGCAGCGAGGATTCACTTGAGCGACGAGATCGATAGCCTGCAAAACAGCCTGTGGAACAATGTACGCCTGTTTGATTCGCTGACACATAATCGCCTGCTCAACGCCGGTGTTCAATCGCCGGTCAGGGGCGCATTTTTCGAGACCGAAGAAGACGGCTTACAAGCCTGCCGGATCCTGCGGGACAACGGCATCCTGATGTTCCCGGTGTTTTATCCGATCATCGCCAAGGGGAAAGCCATGCTGCGTTTCGCGTTCTCGGCCAGCCATACCGATCAGGATATTCGGCAGTTGGCTTCATCCTTGAACGAAGTCACACGTGCGGGCTTATGGAAAGCAATACCGGCACAGATGACCACGGCCTGAGGAGTAACAGGCCAGCATCACACGCCGTACCAATCAAAGGAATGAACATGACAGAACATAGGCACATGTCACCGACAACTCCATCCGCCATCTTGCAACCCCAGCGTGATCAGTTGGACCGGATCAACAACCATCTGGTCGACCTGCTTGGCGAACGCATGAGCGTTTGTATGGATATTGCCGAACTCAAGGCTGCACACGACATACCCATGATGCAGCCGCAACGTATCGTTCAAGTGTTGGATCAGCTCAAGGATAAGTCCTCGACAGTCGGCTTGAGGCCCGATTACGTTCAGTCCGTTTTCAAGCTGATCATCGAAGAAACCTGCATCCAGGAAGAGCAATTGATCCAGCGACGCCGCAATCAGGGGCAGCGTTCATGAAAATACTGTTGATCGATAACTTTGACTCCTTTACTCAGAACATCGCTCAATACCTGTACGAGGTCACAGGTATTTGCGCCGACATCGTCACCAACACCGTGACCTACGAGCACCTGCAAATTGAACAATACGATGCCGTAGTACTTTCACCGGGCCCGGGACATCCGGGGGAATACCTGGATTTTGGCGTATGCGGTCAGGTTATTCTTCACTCGCCCGTCCCCTTGCTCGGCATTTGCCTGGGACACCAGGGCATCGCCCAATTCCTTGGCGGAACCGTTGGTCACGCACCGACCCCGGTGCACGGCTACCGAAGCAAAATCACACATTCCGGCAGCGGTTTATTCCGCGACCTGCCGGAGCAGTTTGAAGTGGTCCGCTACCACTCACTGATGTGCACCCATCTACCTCAGGAACTGCGCTGCACTGCCTGGACAGAGGAAGGTGTAGTCATGGCAATCGAGCACGAAAGCCGCCCGATCTGGGGTGTCCAATTTCATCCTGAGTCCATCGACTCCGAGTATGGGCATGCGCTGCTGAGCAACTTCATCGGCATGGCAATCGAACACAATGGCAACCATCGCACGTCGGCGACGCAAAACCCGGACGCTTCTGCGTCGGCGAACGAGCATTACAGGGCGGTAGGCGGCTTACTCAATATGCAATTGGCATATCGCACCTATCCTGGTCCATTCGATCCACTGGCGCTGTTCACACAACGCTACGCCCAGGATCACCATGCTTTTTGGCTCGACAGCGAAAAATCCGAAAGACCCAACGCGCGCTACTCAATCATGGGAAGTGGCCAAGCCCAGGGCTCTATTCGCCTTACGTATGACGTCAACAGTGAAAGCCTGACCCTGGCGGGGCCCAAAGGCAGCAGGATTGTGACGGGAGACTTCTTTACGCTGTTCAGCCAGATTGTGGAGTCGGTGAATGTGGCAGTCCCGCAATACCTGCCATTTGAGTTCAAGGGCGGTTTCGTCGGATACATGGGTTATGAACTCAAAGCCCTGACAGGGGGGAACAAGGTCTATCGCTCCGGGCAGCCAGACGCCGGCTTTATGTTCGCTCCGCACTTTTTCGTCTTCGACCACCATGACCAAACTGTTTACGAATGCATGATAAGCGCGACAGGCCAGAGCCCGCAGTGGCCCCAGTTGCTGACCTCAATGACCACGCTTAACAACGCCACAGATAGACGACCCTTCGTTCCGGGCGCAGTGGATGAACTTGAGCTGTCACTCGAAGATGGCCCCGACGATTACATCCGTAAGGTAAAGCAGTCACTCCAATACATCACCGACGGCGAATCTTACGAAATATGCCTGACTAACCGAGCGAGGATGAGCTATAGCGGCGAGCCACTCGCGGCCTATCGAAGAATGCGCGAAGCGAGCCCTGTGCCCTACGGCGCCTACCTTTGTTTCGATAGCTTTTCCGTACTCAGCGCCTCGCCCGAGACCTTTCTGAGAATTGATGAAGGCGGCCTGATCGAATCCCGCCCCATTAAGGGCACTCGTGCACGGAGCAAGGATCCTAGTGAAGATCAGCGCTTGCGAAGCGACTTGCAAGCCTCAACCAAGGACCGCGCCGAGAACCTGATGATTGTCGATCTGGTACGTCATGATTTAAACCAGGTTTGCCGTTCAGGCAGCGTGCATGTGCCGCATATTTTCGCGGTGGAAAGTTTTTCCTCGGTGCACCAGCTGGTCTCTACGGTACGTGGACATTTACGCAACGACATCTCGACAATGGAAGCCATCAGGGCTTGCTTTCCTGGAGGCTCAATGACCGGCGCCCCCAAAAAGCGCACGATGGAAATTATCGATGGATTGGAGACCTGCGCACGCGGTGTTTACTCAGGTGCACTTGGGTGGATCTCGTTCAGTGGCAGTGCGGAACTGAGCATCGTTATTCGCACAGCTGTATTGCACAAACAACAGGCTGAATTCGGTATCGGTGGCGCAATCGTCGCCCACTCCGACCCGAATGAAGAGCTTGAAGAGACGCTGGTCAAAGCCAGCGTGCCTTATTACAGTTTTTACGCAGGGAGCGAAAAATGAATACCAATACAGTCGTCGTATTGGGAGGCGCCGGCCTCATAGGCTCGATGATCAGTCGTATTCTCAAACAATACGGGTACTTCGTGCGCGTCGTGGATCGCCGCCCTGCGGAGTTCGAGTGTGAATATCACGAAATGGATGTGACCAAGCCATTCAATGATACAGGCGCCGTTTTTCGCAACGCCACGGCCGTGGTTTTCGCCCTGCCTGAAAGCGTCGCGGTCAGCGCTATTCCCTGGGTCACCACGTTTCTGTCCTCAGAGGTGGTGCTCATACCGACCTGCTCGGTACAGGGGCCCTTTTACAAAGCGCTGAAAGCCGCAGCGCCGCGGCAGCCGTTTGTTGGCGTAAATCCGATGTTCTCGCCCAAATTGTCCGTCCAGGGGCGCTCGGTGGCGGTCTGCGTGGAAGACACCCAAGCCGCACAGACCTTCATCGAACGGCACTTGATGGAGGCCGGGATGAAGATCCGCCGAATGACACCCTCCGCTCATGACGAACTGATGGCCCTTTGTCAGGCGTTACCGCACGCAGCCATTCTCGGATTCGGCATGGCCCTGGCCAAATCCTCCGTGGACATGGACATCGTAGCGGAAGTAATGCCGCCCCCCATGCGTACCATGATGGCGCTGCTTTCGCGGATATTGGTTAACCCGCCAGAGGTTTATTGGGACATACAACTGGAAAATGACCAGGCAACCGCTCAGCGTGATGCGCTGGTACATGGGCTGGAGCGCCTGCAGGAAAACATCGTTGAGCAGGACTATGAGCGTTTCAAAAGCGACTTGCAGTCTGTTTCAACGGCCTTGGGCAAACGCTTGAATGCAGGTGCAGTGGACTGCCAGCATCTGTTTTCCCTGCTGAATTAAAAAAAGGCCTCGCCAAGGAATGGTGAGGCGTTTTTTACACAACACGCAATGTGTGCCCCATGAATTCTCTCAAGAAGGAGCCGGTGATGTCTGTAGCGGCTGATGAAGTAAAACGACAACCAAGGTCCAGCCGGTGGTTGGCTCTAGCGATATTGATGCTGCCGGTCTTACTGGTGACCGTGGATAACACCGTACTGGGTTTCGCCCTGCCAAAAATCTCTGAGGCCTTGCATCCGAGTGCCAGCCAGCAGCTGTGGATGATTGATGCCTATTCACTGGTGCTGGCAGGATTGCTCATTTCCATGGGTAGCCTAGGCGATCGCAAAGGCCATCGAAAACTGCTACTGATCGGCTCATTGGGCTTTACCGTCGTATCCGTGATGACAGCTTACTCCAGCACGGCCCCACAACTGATCGTGGGACGAGCCTGCATGGGCATCTTCGGGGCTATGTTGATGCCGTCAACATTGGCGTTGATCCGTTCAGTCTTCGAGGACCGGGAAGAGCGTCGCCTGGCGGTTGCGATCTGGGCAACGACCTTGACGGTCGGTTCTGCGCTTGGGCCTTTAGTCGGCGGCGTACTGCTGGAGTTCTTCAGCTGGGGCTCAATCTTTCTACTGGCAGTTCCGGTGCTGGTGCCTTTGTTGGTCCTCGGACCATGGCTGTTACCTGAGTCCGAGCCGGATGCGTCGGGGCCGATGGATATCATCAGCACGGTGCAATCCATGATAGCCCTCAGCGCTCTGGTATACAGCATCAAGCATATCGCCAGCGATGGTCCGGATGCATTGGCGCTGGCGGTCTTCGGCGTTGCAATTGTTATCGGCTGGCAATTCGTACGCCGCCAATTACGCCTTCCGATACCTTTGATGGACCTGAGCCTGTTTCGCAACAAGACGTTCAGCGGGTCGGTGACCATCAATCTGATGAGTTTGGCCTTCCTGATCGGCTTTGTTTTCTTTTCCACCCAATTCTTGCAAATCGCATTGCGCATGTCCCCACTGAGCGCCAGCATCGCGCTGATACCGGGCCAGCTCATGGCGATTGCGGTGGGTATCCTCATAGTCCCAGTCGCCCAGCGCGTTTCGGTCAATGTCCTGATTCCCATCCTGCTGGCCTTTACTGCTGGCGCGTTTTTGTTGGTCGCAGGCCTCGGCAGCAGCCTGACGGTGTTAGTGGCAGCATTTGCATTACTCAATATCGGCGTCGGCGCCATTGCGACTGTCTCTAACGATGTAATTCTGTCCGCAGTCCCTTCCACCAAGGCAGGCGCAGCGTCAGCCATCAGCGAGACAGCCTATGAAGTCGGTGTAGTACTCGGCACTACGCTTCTCGGTGGCCTGGTGACGGCTTACTACCGTGGCACGCTGCAGTTACCGGACTTCCTGACGCCCGTGCAAATGCACCTGGCAAGCGAAACATTGGCAGGTGCCCATGCGATATCGGCAACACTGGCGCACGATCAGGCCAGTGAAGTCATGGACAATGCCATACGAGCATTTGAAGGCGGTACCCACCTGATGGCCTGGGCAACATTCAGCTTGGCGGTGCTGGCAATCGTCGTCGCTCGACGCACATTGAAAGCCCCTCAAACAGCGCCCGCGTAACCCCCGCTGCGAAAATCCTGGTTATGCGTCCACATGAGTGCACCAACGATTTGGCTCAGCGTTTCAATGCTACAAAAAAGGCGACCCGAAGCAGACTGTGTGAAAACCTAGCAATCTGCTGGCAGGTTAAAGAAAATGCCCGTATCGCAAGATACGGGCATTTTGCCTATGCGCTATATCCAAGGTGAAGACCGCTCCCAGAGCGCGCTGTTTCCACTTTCGCAGCCCAGCGCGGGGCAAGCCCGCTCACCACTAAAAGCCCTGCTCACCACAACATATGCGATTTTTCCTACCTTCTCTGTCGGTTGCGGTTGCTATAACGCATCGCTAGCCTCTCGCAATCGCTGCTCATCAGCGATCAGGCTTGGTCGCCTGGATTAGAATGGCGCACAGGGCCGCGCAAGCGGCATTATTGTGCTCGCGTTATGGCGAGCTGTGCGTGGGAGGGCTTAGGCCCTGCCGGGTTTCCATTCCCTGGTCGACCAACCTGCGTACAGCTCGCCACCCTTCTGCTTGGTCGCGGATGGGGTGAGCTCCAACTGAATGGAGATTTACTGCATGAAAAAAGTTACTCCAAATCCCCCGCCATCCACGTCGGATGACACGCCGCAAACCTCACCCAATCTCATCTTCACCGTCCGCCCCGGCCTAAGCATCGACGCAGCCTTGAGCAATGCCAGCGAGATGTTGGAATCCGCAACCGTGTGTGCTTACGACTGTGCCGAGCATCTGGATGGCTCGGGCCGCAAGCAGGTGCTGGCAGTGGTGCAGATGATTGAAATTGCGCAGTTGTTGGTGGATGAAGCGCTGAATCGGGCGTGTCCGGTGGCCTGACAGCCGATGAGGTCTCCTGTGGGAATTGGCTTGTCGGATCGCCGCACCTCTGCGATGGCGGTTTAGCTGCAATTGATTCGGTGCCTGACACGCCGCCATCGCGGGCAAGCCCGGCTCCCACAGTTGATCTTCATTGGCTTGGAGAAAGCGTTTCACTGGCAAGAAAAAGGCGACCCGAAGGTCGCCTTTTGTCATTGCGCGTACTGCTTGCTTAGCCCCGGTGGCACGCCCTGCACGTCGGTCTCTTCCCAAGGCCCGTTCGGGCTGATCGACCGGCTCCAACCGTTGCTCCAGCGGTAGTACGTGCGCTGGCGGTAGAAGGTATCCGGCTGTTCTTCCAGCACGTACACCTGCATCTTGCCGTCCCAGTGGCTGGCCGCGCCCGGTGGTGGGGCGAAGGTCGGCGATTTGGTCGGCACGGGTTTCGGTGGCGGGGTAACCGGGCCGGAGGGTTTGGTGCTCGGCTGGGTCGATGGGCCTGACGGTGGGATGGTCGGGCCGGTGGGCCCGGGAGGTGGGCGGTGGACCGCACAGGCGCTCAGGCCCAGTACCAGGCTGAGCAAGGTGATGCGTGCAAATGCGGTCATAGGCGTTTCCTCGAGTTACTTGTCCGGACTGTCGATGGTCAGCTGCTGCAAGGCAGTGGTGGTGCTGGCCAGGGGTTGGCTGCGGCCGATCCATTCGCCAGTGGTCGGTTGACCGGCCCGGGATATGCGCGCAACCAGTTGGACTTCAGGGAAGTTGGACAGTTTCAACTGCGGCATCATCGCGTCGGCGTCGCCGAGTTCGACGGTGATGGGCAGCTCGGCGACGGTGACGCGCTTGGCGGCCAGCGGTGCCGGCGGGCCTTTCACGGCACGGGCAAAGATAAATACGCTGTCGGTGGGCAGGGCCTTGGCTTTCACGTCGGCGGACAGGTCCACGCGGACGTTCATCACGGTTTTTTGAGGAGCAACGGTGCCGCCACTCTCTTTGAGCTTCTCGGCAGCGCGATCAATGCCACCTTGCAGCGCTGCGCGGGAGTTGTCTTGCGGCGGCAGCTGGGCCAACAGACGATTCCAGTAGTCGATAGCCTCTTGATAACGCTGGCCTTCAAAGGCAGCGATACCCAACAGGCCGAGGCTGGTGACTTCCTTCGGATCGAGCTTCAACGCCTCGTCGGTGAGCGCCTGCACCTTGGGCGACCACTGTTTGTTGTCAGCAAAATACTGCGCCTGGGCCCACTGGCCGAGCAGTTCCGGCTGGCGCCCGGCCAGCGCCACGGTGCGTTCGAACACCTTGGCGGCATCGGCGGAACGGTCCTGGGCCATGTAGGCGCGACCGAGGAAGTACAAGCCTTCCGGCGAGTCCGGCTGGGCAGCGGCGGCGCGTTCCAGGCGGTGGGTCATGTCTTCCATGGACACCGGCGGCTGGGAGAATTCGCGGGTCAGTTCAACCTTGTCGCTGGCCCCGTAATGCAGGTACAGCGCAACCCCCAGGACCGGCACCAAGAACGCCGCCAGAAATGGCAGTGGCTTGCCCAGGCGCGATTCACGGGGTTTTTCCACGCCTTCGGTGTCAGCCAACAATTCACGCGCCGCTTCGGCGCGGCCGGTGTCGAGTTGCGCGGCATTCAGTACGCCTTCGTCCTGCTGCACTTGCAGCTCGGCCACGCGTTCTTGGTAGAGCGCCACGTTCAGCGCGGTGCGATCCTCTTCACGCTGGGCGCGACGGCCGCGCAGGACAGGGATCAACAGGAAACTCAGGGCAATCAGAAGCAGCAAGCCGGCTGCGAGCCAGAAATCAATCATCAGTCTTGGTGTCCAGCAATTGGTCGAGGCGTTTGCGCTCTTCAGGGGACAGCGCGTCGGAACCATCGGTCGGCGCAGCACGGCGACGGCGCACGATCACCGCCATCACCACCACGCCCGCCAGCAGCAGCCCGGCAGGGCCGAACCACAGCAGCGCGGTCTTGCCGGTGAGGGCCGGTTTGTAGCGCACGAAATCACCGTAGCGGTCGACCATGAAGTCGATGATCTGCTGGTTGTCCTTGCCCTCCCCCAGCATGCGGAAGATCTCTTTGCGCAGGTCGGCGGCGATGGGCGCGTTGGAGTCGGCGATGTCCTGGTTCTGGCACTTGGGGCAGCGCAGTTCCTTGGTCAGTTCGCGGAAACGCTCGCGGTCCCCATCCTTGGCGAATTCATAGGTGTCGATGGCGGCGTGGGCCACACCGACCAGTCCCAGCGCCAGCACCGCAGCGGCTAACAGACGCTTCATGGCTTGGCCTCATCGACCAGTGCCTGGTACTCGGCGGCCAGTTGCTCGCGCCACACCACTTCGTCGATCACGCCGACGTACTTGTCGCGGATCACGCCCTTGGCGTCGATGAAGAAGGTTTCCGGGGCGCCGTAGACGCCCAAGTTCAGACCGAGGTTGCCGTCTTCATCGCGGATATCCAGTTGGTACGGGTTGTGGAACTCAGCCAACCACTTCAAGGCCGCGGCATTGTCGTCCTTGTAGTTGATGCCGTAGATCACCACGCCCTTCTCGGCCAGCGTGTTCAGCACCGGGTGCTCGACGCGGCAGGAAATGCACCAGGTGCCCCACACGTTGACCAGTGCCGGTTTGCCCAGCAGGTCGGCCTGGGTCAGGGTCTTGTCGCCCTGCACCGTTGGCAGGCTGAACGCCGGGAACGGCTTGCCGATCATGGCCGACGGCAGCTCGGCCGGGTCCAGATAAAGGCCGCGATACAGGAACACCGCCACCACCAGAAACATCGCCAGCGGTACGACCATCAACCAACGCTTCATACCGCCGCTCCTTGCAGGCCGAGGGCTTCACGCACCCGGCTCTTGACCTTGACCCGATACCGTCGGTCCAGCGCGGCCAGCAAACCACCAAAGCCGGTAAGCAAGCCGCCGAACCAGATCCAGCGCACAAACGGTTTGACATGCACCCGCACCGCCCAGGCGCCCTCGCCCAACGGTTCACCCAGCGCCACATACAGGTCACGGGTGAAACCGGCGTCGATGCCGGCTTCGGTCATCATCGAACTCTGCACGGTGTACAGGCGTTTTTCCGGGTGCAGCACGGCGATTTCCTTGCCATTGCGCACGACACGCACGGTGCCTTTGTCTGACGTAAAGTTCGGCCCTTCGAAGTGCTTGGCGCCTTCGAAGATGAAGTGGTAACCGGCCAGGTCCATGGACTCGCCCGGCGCCAGGCGCAAGTCGCGCTCGGCGCTGTTCTGGCTGGAGAGCACCACGCCAAGGGCGCACACGGCGATGCCAATGTGGGCGATCTGCATGCCCCAGTAGCTGCGGGTCAGGGTCGGCAGGCCTTTGACCAGGCCTTTGTGACGGGTCTTGTCGAAGATGTCGCGCACGCCGGCCAGCAACACCCAGGCGGCGAGCAGGAAGGTCGCGAGCACCGCCCAGTTGAAGTCGCCATAGGCAAACCCGGCGATCACCGCCAAGGCCACGCTGCCGAGCAACACCGGCATCAGCATGCCGGCCAGCCATTTCACCGGGGTGTCTTTCCAGCGCACCAGCATGCCCACCGCCATCACCACCATCAACAGGCCCATCAACGGGATAAACAACGCGTTGAAATACGGCGGGCCAACGGACAGCTTGGCGCCGCTCAAGGCGTCCAGCACCAACGGGTACAGAGTGCCGAGCAGGATCATCGAAGCGGCCACCACCAGCACCAGGTTATTGCCCAGCAACAGGGTTTCCCGCGACCACAGGTTAAAGCCGACCTGGCTCTTGACCACTGGCGCGCGCAACGCAAACAACGTCAGGGAGCCGCCGACCACAAACAGCAGGAAGATCAGGATGAACACGCCGCGCTCCGGGTCGGACGCGAACGCATGCACCGAGGTCAGCACGCCCGAACGCACGAGGAAGGTGCCGAGCAGGCTGAGGGAAAATGCCGCGATGGCCAGCAGCACGGTCCAGCTCTTGAACACACCGCGCTTTTCGGTGACCGCCAACGAGTGAATCAGCGCAGTGCCGACCAACCAAGGCATGAACGAGGCATTTTCCACCGGGTCCCAGAACCACCAGCCGCCCCAGCCGAGCTCGTAATAGGCCCACCAGGAGCCGAGGGTGATACCAATCCCGAGGAAGGCCCAGGCGACGATGGTCCACGGCCGCGACCAGCGCGCCCAGGCCGCATCGAGGCGCCCGCCGAGCAAGGCGGCGATGGCGAAGGCAAAGGCCACGGAGAAACCGACATAGCCCATGTAGAGCATCGGCGGGTGCACGATCAGGCCGATGTCCTGCAGCAGCGGGTTGAGGTCGTGCCCGTCCACCGGGATCTGCGGCAGGATGCGGGTGAACGGGTTGGAGGTCATGATCAGGAACAGCAGGAAGCCGATGCTGATCATGCCCATCACTGCCAGTACGCGGGCCAGCATCACTTGCGGCAGCTGGCGCGAGAACACCGACACCGCGAAGGTCCAGCCGCCGAGGATCAGCGCCCACAGCAGCAACGAACCTTCGTGGGCGCCCCACACAGCGCTGAACTTGTAGTACCAAGGCAACGCGCTGTTGGAGTTATTCGCCACATAGGCGACGGAAAAGTCGTCGGTCATGAAGGCGTAGGTCAGGCAACCGAACGCGAACACCAGGAAGGCACATTGGCCCCAGGCGGCCGGCTGCGCCAGGCTCATCCACAAGCGGTCGCCGCGCCAGGCACCGAGTAACGGCACCACGGCCTGAACGATGGCAAAGCACAGGGCGAGGATCATCGCCAACTGGCCCAGCTCTGGAATAAACAGTGCGGACGTCATGGCTTAGCCCTCCTTGGCAGGCGTTGGCGCGGATTGGCCGCTGTCTTTCAGGGCCTTGGTCACTTCCGGTGGCATGTACTTTTCATCGTGCTTGGCCAGCACTTCGTCGGCCACCACCACACCGTCAGCGTTGAGCTTGCCCAGGGCGACGATGCCCTGGCCTTCGCGGAACAGGTCCGGGAGGATGCCGCGATAAGTAATGGTCACGGCTTTGTTGAAGTCGGTGACGACGAAGGTCACGTCGAGGGAGTCGCCGGAGCGTTTGAGCGAGCCCTTCTCCACCATGCCGCCGGCACGGATGCGCGTGTCGATCGGCGCTTCGCCATTAGCGATCTGCGTGGGCGTGTAAAACAGGTTGATGTTCTGCTGCAAGGCGCTCAAGGCCAGGCCGACGGCAATGCCGACGCCCACCAGAATCGCAAGGATGATCAACAGACGCTTTCTACGCAGCGGATTCACTTTTCGGTCTCCCGGCGCAGACGTCGCGCCTCTTGTTGCAGGTAACGCTTGCGGGCCAGGATCGGCGCGGCGACGTTGAGGGCCAGCACCGCCAGGCAGATGCCATAGGCCGTCCACACATACAGGCCGTGGTGGCCCATGGCGAGAAAATCACTGAAAGAAGCAAAACTCATCCGCGCGCTCCCAGGCTGTTTTGCACTTCGGCCTTGACCCAACTGGTGCGGGCTTCACGTTTGAGCACTTCGAGGCGCATGCGCAGCAGCAACACAGCGCCGAAGAAACAGTAGAAACCCAGCACCATCAGCAGCAGCGGCGCCCACATTTCCACGGGCATCGCCGGTTTTTCAGTGAGGGTGAAGGTGGCGCCCTGGTGCAGGGTGTTCCACCACTCCACCGAGTATTTGATGATCGGGATGTTGATGACGCCGACGATGGCCAGCACCGCGCAGGCCTTGGCGGCACTGTCACGGTTGCTGATCGCGTTGCCCAGGGCAATCAGACCGAAGTACAGGAACAGCAGGATCAACATGGACGTCAGTCGTGCATCCCACACCCACCACGAGCCCCAGGTCGGCTTGCCCCAGATCGCGCCGGTGACCAGCGCCACGGCGGTCATCCACGCACCGATGGGCGCAGCGCATTGCAGGGCCACATCGGCGAGTTTCATCTTCCACACCAGGCCGACGATGCCGCACACCGCCAGCATCACGTAGCAGGACTGCGCCAGCATCGCGGTAGGAACATGGATATAAATGATGCGAAAACTGTTGCCTTGCTGGTAGTCCGGCGGCGCGAAGGCCAGGCCCCAGACCAGGCCGATGCCGATCAGCAACACGGCGGCGACGCTCAACCACGGCAGCAGTTTGCCACTGATGCCATAGAACCATTTGGGCGAGCCGAGCTTGTGAAACCAGGTCCAGTTCATTGCTGTTTCCATCACGGTTGCTTCCTGTCGTTGCAAGAAGCGTAGGGTCTTTACTGACTAAAACATAACGTCTTGGTCAGACCTCATTATTCGCCGACGCTGATCTTCAGGCCGGCCGCTATAGCAAAGGGTGTCAGGGTTACCGCCAGGGCGGTCAGGCTACCCAGCCACAAGAGGTAACCGGTCGCCGGCATGCCCATGAGCGCGGCTTGCAAGGCGCCGCTGCCCAGGATCAACACCGGGATGTACAAAGGCAGAATCAGCAGGGCCAGCAATAGGCCGCCGCGCTTCAAACCCACGGTCAACGCCGCGCCCACCGCGCCCAACAGGCTGAGGGTTGGCGTGCCGAGCAACAAAGACAGGAGCAACACCGGCAGGCACTCGGTGGGCAACCCTAGCATCATCGCCAGCAACGGTGAGAGCAGCACCAGCGCCAGGCCGGAAAAAGCCCAGTGTGCCAGCACCTTGGCCAGTACCAGAAGTGGCAAAGGGTGCGGCGAAAGGACCCACTGTTCGAGGGAACCGTCTTCGAAATCACTGCGAAACAGCCCGTCCAGCGAGAGCAGCACTGATAAAAGCGCCGCCACCCACACCAGTCCTGGGGACAAGGTTTGCAACAGTTTAGTCTCTGGGCCCACCGCCAACGGGAACAGCGCGATCACTATCGCGAAGAACACCAGCGGGTTGGCCAATTCGGCCGGACGACGGCACAACAACCGTGCTTCGCGGGCGACCAGCAGGGCAAACACGCTCATGCTGACCACCGCCCCAGGTCCAGATCACGGTAACCGATGGGCTTGCGATTGAGCGTGTGATGGGTGGTGAGGACAACCAGGCCACCCTGTTCGCAATGCTGGGCCAGGTGTTCTTCCAATTGGGCGACGCCTTGCTTGTCGAGGGCGGTGAAGGGTTCGTCAAGAATCCACAGCGGCGGGCCCGGCAGGTACAGACGCGCCAGCGCCACGCGGCGCTGTTGGCCGGCGGACAGGGTGTGGCAGGGAACGTCTTCAAAGCCCTTGAGGCCGACGGCGGCCAGGGCCTGCCAGATAGCGTCGCGGGAAGCGGGATGATGCAGGGCGCTGAGCCAGCTGAGGTTTTCTTCAGCGGTGAGCACGTCCTTGATGCCGGCGGCGTGGCCGATCCAGACCAGGTTGCGCGCCAGTTCAGTGCGTTGTGCGTTGAGGGGCTTGCCGTTTAACCGAACTTCACCCGCCGTCGGCTGCATCAACCCGGCCAGCAGGCGCAGCAAACTGGTCTTGCCGCTGCCGTTGGGGCCGCTGACCTGCACCATGTCGCTGCCGGCCAGGCGCAGTTCGAGGTGCTCGAACAGCAGGCGCAGGTCGCGTTCACAGGCAAGCGCTATGGCTTCAAGAAGAGGGCTGGTCAAAAGATCGCGGGCCTTTACGGTTCAAGTCGGCGGTGCAGCGGCCGTTAAAGAGAAATGCACAATAACGGCTTTGGCGACCGATTTTAGAGAGCTGGATCAAATAGTTGTGAGGTTTTTAGCGCTCTCTTTGCAGACGGGCGGCATTATACATGTGATGCCCTACTCTAAAGAGGGCAATTTCCCCAGAGACGACGCGCGCGATGACCGGTGAGATCAACCTTCCTACGCTTCCACCCGCCCCGGCAGCCGGGCCCGGCCCTGCGCCTGCAACCGGCGAGTTGCTGAAACTGCTGGAGCCGCAGATCGGCCTGATCGATCCTGGAAAAACCGCGAACGCCGAAGTCATCGCCCTTAAACAAGGCGGTGAAGCCTTCCAGTTGCTGCTCAAACTGACCCTTGAAGGCGGCCGCCAGACCCTGGTGCAGGCGACCAGCCCCCAGCCGCTGCCGTTGGGCAGCAATGTGGCGGTGAGCCAGACGTCTACTGGCAACCTGACCCTCAGCCTGCAGCAGGCCTTGAGCGCCAATGTCGCCGCCCTCACCCGTATCGACACTAACCAGATGCCGGTGGGCACGCTGTTGCAGGCCAAGGTGCTGACCACCCAGATGCTGCCCCAGGGCACGGCGCAACCGGCGATCTACCGCTCGCTGGTCACCGTGCTCAACAACGCCCTGGCGGGCGCGACCTTGACCGTGGAAAGCCCGCAACCCCTGCGCGTCGGCAGCTTGCTCAGCGCCGTGGTGCAGAACGCACAGACCCTGAGTTTTGTGCCGCTGAGCGGGCTCAAGGATCAATTGGCCGTCACCCAGCAATTGTCGACCCAGCAAAGCCGCCAAGGCTCGCTGGATGCGGTATTCACCGCGCTGCAGAACCTGCCCCGTGGCGACAGCACCTCCGCCGACCTGCGCGCCGCCGCCGACCGTCTGTTGGCCGCTTTGCCGGACTTGGCGCAAGTGAGCAATCCCAAGGTACTGGCGCAAGTCATCCAGAACAGCGGCGCGTTTCTTGAAGCCAAACTGCTTGCCGGGCAAAACCCACAGATCCCACCGCTGGACATGAAAGGCGCGCTGCTCCGCCTGGTCGCCGACTTACTGCCCGCCCTGCCCGCCAGCACCAATATGAATGCCATCCTCGCCGCCAACACCCTGGCCCAAGTGCTGCCCAACTTCGTGCGCAGCCCCCTGAACACCCTCGGCCAGGTCAGCGCCCGGCAGATACCCGCCAGTTTCCCGTTGCCCGAGCGGTTGATGGCGAAACTGGAAGGCGAAGGTGACCTGGAAAACCTGCTGCGCCTGGCCGCCGGGGCGATCTCACGGTTGCAGAGCCATCAGCTGTCGAGCCTGGAGCAGACCGGTACCACCGCCGACGGCCGCCTGCAAAGCACCTGGCAGTTGGAAATCCCGATGCGCACGTTGCAAGACATCGTGCCGCTGCAAGTCAAGTTCCAGCGCGAGGAACCGCCGCCGGATAAGGACCAGCCCGAACGCAAGGACAAGAAGGACGCCAAGCAGATGCTCTGGCGCGTCGAACTGGCCTTCGACATGGAGCCGCTGGGGCCGTTGCAGGTCCAGGCGCAACTGACGCAGGGCAAACTGTCCAGCCAGCTGTGGGCGACGCGGCCGTTTACCGCCAGCCTGATCGAAAGCCACCTGGGCGCCCTGCGCGAGCGCCTGGTGACGTCGGGCCTTAACGTCGGCGACCTCGACTGCCACCTCGGCACCCCGCCACGCGGGCCAAAAACCGGATTGGAGCAACGCTGGGTGGATGAGACCGCATGAAGAACGCCACCCCACCGCGCCAGGCGATTGCCCTCAAGTACGACGGCCAGCAGGCGCCGACCCTGACGGCCAGGGGCGACGATGCCCTGGCCGAAGCCATCCTGAAGCTGGCGCGGGAAAATGAAGTGCCCATCTATGAAAACGCCGAGCTGGTGAAGCTGCTGGCGCGGATGGAACTGGGGGACAGCATTCCGGAGGAGTTGTACCGCACGATTGCCGAGATCATTGCGTTTGCATGGACGCTGAAGGGCAAGTTTCCGGTGGGGTATGACCCGGATGCAGGGCCGGTGGAGCGCGACATCACCGAGCGCGGCGAAGATTACTGAGGCCTATGAAGACCTCAATGTGGGAGGGGGCAAGCCCTAATGCCAGTCAGCTGAGGGTGAGCACCGTACCTGTGGCGAGGGAGCTTGCTCCCGCTGGGTCGCGAAGCGGCCCCAGCTCTTTGTTTCAAAAGACTGGGACTGCCGCGCAGTCCAGCGGGAGCAAGCTCCCTCGCCACGGGTTACTTTTCGCTCTTGCTGCTTCTTAACTGACTGGCATTAGGGCTTGCTGCCTCCCACATTGGGATCAGCGGTCAGTTCAGGACTTCGCTTAGCGGGATGAAATTGACCCGGTCACCCCTCTCCAGCGTCGTGCCCTCCAACACCTCCACAAACCCTTCTGCCCACGCTGCACTGCGCAGTACGCCGGAGCTCTGGTTGCGGTAGATGATCGCCTTGCCTTGCTCGATACGCCCGCGCAGGTATTCGCGGCGGTTGCCGGGTTTTGGCCAAGTGAACCCCACCGGTACTTCAAAGCGCAGCGGCTCGACGTCTTGCACACCTTGACGGCGCAACAGGTACGGGCGCGCCAGCAGCGCGAACGTCACCAGCGTCGAGGCCGGGTTGCCCGGCAGACCGATCACCGGCACGCCACGGAAGTGGCCGAACGTCAGCGGCTTGCCCGGTTTGATCGCCAGTTTCCACAACGCCAGCTCACCCTCTTCACGCAGGGCGATGCCAAGGAAATCCGCCTCGCCCACCGACACACCGCCCGTGGACAGGATCAGGTCGACCGCGCCCAGGCTCGCCAGGCGGGTGCGGGTCTGTTCCAGGTCGTCAGGCAGGATGCCGGCGTCGATCACTTCACAGCCCAGGCGCGTAAGCCAGGAACACAGCACCCGTCGGTTGCTGTTGTAGATCTGGCCCGGCCCCAGCGGCAAACCGGGTTCGATCAACTCGTCACCGGTGGACAGCACGGCCACGCGCGGCCGGCGAATAACGTCAAGACGGTCATGCCCGAGGGACGCCGCCAGGCCGAGTTCAATCGGGCCCAGGCGCGTGCCGGCGGTCAAGACCAACTCGCCTGCGGTGGTTTCCTGCCCTCGGGGGCGGATGTTCTGGTCGACGTGCAGGGGCTCGGTGAAGCTCACGCGCTCGTCGGCGTGGACCACCGCGTTTTCCTGCATTTCCACACAGTCAGCCCCTTCAGGTACCGGTGCGCCGGTGAAGATGCGCGCGCAGGTACCGGCGGCCAGAGGTTCCGGCGCCTGGCCCGCAAAAATGCGCTGGCTGACCACCAAGGGCTCACCGGTCCAGTCCGACAGGCGCACGGCGTAACCGTCCATGGCACTGTTCGGCCACGGCGGCAGGTCAAGGGTGGAGACCAGGTCTTGGGCCAATACGCGACCGTCGCAGTCGGCCAGGGGCAAGGTATTGCGCTCGCGGATCGGCGCGGCCTCGGCCATCGCCAGCAGCTGTTGCAGTGCTTGTTCTACCGGCATCAGGGTGCCGGTCTTGCCAGGCTTACCCACGGGATTCACAAGGCTCGGCCTGTTTCAGGTGCGGCACGAAATTGCACGGGCGGTGGCGGTTGTCCAACTGCTCGGCGAGGATGCCGTCCCAACCGGTGCGCACCGCATTGGTGGAACCCGGCAGGCAGCACACCAACGTGCCATTGGCCAGGCCGGCCAGGGCGCGGGACTGCACGGTGGAGGTGCCGATGTCGGCGACGGAGATCTGCCGGAACAGCTCGCCAAAGCCATCGACCTGTTTGTCGAGCAGGCAACTGACGGCCTCGGGGGTGCTGTCACGGCCGGTGAAGCCGGTGCCGCCGGTGATCAGCACGACTTGCACCACGTCTTCGGCGATCCAGTGAGCGACCTGGGCGCGGATCTTGTAGAGGTCGTCCTTGAGCAGCACGCGCTCGGCCAGGGCGTGGCCAGCGGCGGTGAGGCGGTCGACGAAGACCTGGCCGGAGGTATCGGTTTCGAGGGTGCGGGTGTCGCTGACGGTCAATACAGCGATGTTCAGGGGTACGAAGGGCGCATCTGCCTTGGCGTTCATGGCACGGTCCGGTTGTCGAAGGAACAGCCCGATGTTATATCACAGGCCCCCCTTTTGCTGCCGCTGCGGAACTGCCATGCCTATCGATTCATCCCCTCTGCCCTGTTCGGTGTTGCTGCTGTCCGGAGGGCGCGGCCAACGCATGGGCGGCCAGGACAAGGGCCTGCTGGAATGGCGTGGCCAACCGTTGATCGCGCATTTACAGAGGCTGGCGCGACCGCTCACGGATGACCTGATCATCTCGTGCAACCGCAACCCGGAGCGCTACGCCGACTATGCCGACCAGTTGGTGAACGACGACAGCCCGGACTTCCCCGGCCCGCTCGCGGGTATCCGGGCGGGACTCGCCGCCGCACGTCATGAGCACTTGCTGATATTGCCGTGCGATGTGCCGCATATCGACGCCCCATTGCTCGCCGACCTGCGTGAGACGGCACGGCGCAACCTGCTGCTGCCGGTGATGGTGCGCCATGGAGAGTTCTGGGAACCGCTGATCTGCATCATCCCGACCCGCCTGCGGGCTGCGGTGGAAGACGCCTGGCATGCCGGTGAGCGCAGCCCGCGCAAGATCTTCCTGCAACTGGGCGGTGTGGGCCTGGAATGCCCGGCGGATGACCCACGCCTGGCCAACCTTAATACGCCGCAGCTGTTACAGACGCCGTCGGGCGTGTCAGAATGAACCTCGCTTAAGGAACTTTGTCGGCGCCCCGCGCGTCACAAGGTCAGCTATTAAAAAGTATTCTCTCGGAGACAATCTCATGACTCAACGGACCATCGCCGCTCTCATGCTTGCACTGGGCCTCGCCACCCTCGCCGGTTGCGCTTCGCCGACAGTGATCACCCTGAATGACGGTCGCGAAATCCAGGCCGTCGACACCCCGAAATACAACGAAGATTCGGGTTTCTACGAATTCGAACAACTTGACGGCAAGCGCACCCGCATCAACAAAGATCAGGTTCGCACCGTTAAAGACCTGTAAGTCTTAGCGTTTGCCAACAAGGCCCGCCTCGCGCGGGCCTTGTCGTTTCTGGCGGTTACCAGTCGAGGGTGATCCGGCTGCGAAAATGGCGCTCCTCGCCCGTCACAGGGTCGATAAACAGTACGCCCTGGGCCAGCAGCTTGAGAGGGTTGGCGTAGTCGTCCACGGCATCCTTGATGACGTCAGGGTAGAACGGGTCGTTGCAGATACTCGCGCCGAGGGCGGTCATGTGCACGCGCAGTTGGTGCTTCTTGCCGGTCACGGGGAACAGGCCGTAGCGCCATAGGTCAGCCTTTTTTTCGCGCACTTCCACGGCCGTCTCGGTGTTGCTTGCACCAGGGCCTTCTTGCATGCGAAAGAACGGCTCGCCCTCTACCAGGCGGCTTTTATGCACCCTGGGGAACGTCAGGTTCGGCAGGGCTGGCGCGATGGCTTCGTAAAATTTATCGATCTGGCGTGTGGGAAACAGTTGCTGATAGGCCGAGCGGCTGGCCGGGTTGGCCGAGAACAGCACCAGGCCGGCCGTATGCCGGTCGATACGGTGCAAGGGCACCAGCGCCGGGTTGTCGAGGCAGCGAATCAGACGGCGCAACAGGGTTTGCTCGACGTATTCACCGGCCGGGGTCACCGGCAAAAAATGCGGTTTGTCGGCGACCACCAAGTGCTCGTCGGCATACAGGATGGTTTCCTGCACCGGGATCACCTTCTCGTTGGGCACTTCCCGGAAGTAGTAGATGCACAGCCCTTCCTTGTAGGCCAGGTCCAGGCTGATCGGGCTGCCGTTGATGTCCAGCACCCGGCCCCTGGCGATGCGGTCCAGCCAGTGTTCACGGGCGATCGCCGGGAAGTGCTCACACAGGCAATCGAGCACTGTCGCCCAGGGGCCGGGCGGCAGGTACAAGGTGCTGGCTTGGTGCTGGGACGCGGAAAAACCGGATGTGGACATGAAATGCTCAAAGCCTGGGAAAACACGCGGGCATTATCCCGCATCGAGCGGGATTGAGCCTAGGGCCGATCTCAGGCCTTGACCAACTCCGCGCGCAGGAGCGGTGAGGCACTCGCGGCGTCGGTGAACTCCTTGAGCCAGCGCAGCACGTCCACCGCCTCCCAGCGGCCGGGGTCATACAGCGCGTATAACAAGCCCTGGTAACCCACCACGTCCAGCTGCTTGTGGTAACCGGCACGCTGGAACAGCGCTTCGATCTCGGCAAAGCAGGTATTGAAATGCACTTTGTTGAACGGCGTCTTGCCTTCCGTGACCAGGCCATCGAGGCGCAGCTCGTTCACCGCATCGCGCACGACGTCGGCGGACATGCGATTGACGCTGCTTTTCAGTTGTTCGACATTCACCACGGGCGTTCCCTCTATTTCAATCGCTGTACAAACATACAGTAACGCAATATTTAGAAACCCGCCATCGGATAACACTCAGCGAAGGAAGGCCACCAACTGTTGTGATTCAAAAGGCCAATCCAGTTCCGCCCCGGTGTCCACCCGGCGAAGCACCGGAATCCGCAGGCCATAGACGTCGGTCAGGTCGTCGGGATCGGTGATATCCACCAGCTCCACCATTAACCCGCGTTCGACGAACGGCATGATTTCGGCTTCGGCAATTTCACAAAGATGGCAACCCAGGGTGCCGAACAACTGGCATTCAGGAAGCATGACGAAGGGTCCTGATCAGGAAGTAGGCCAACATTCTAAGCCCGCTGACGGCATGAAGCCCACCACCACAAAAACCCTGACCCAGGTCACCATGGCCTATAACTGATTCAGCGATTCTCGCGGCTTTTTGCCTGCCCCCTTGCAACGGAGATGCGTGTGTTTGCCAACCTGCTGATCATTCTGGCCTCATCCCTGGTGGTGATTGCGCTGTTTCGCCGACTGCAATTGCCGCCCGTGCTGGGCTACCTGTGCGTCGGCCTGGCCGTGGGGCCCACTGCGCTGGACTGGGTGAATGACAGCGAAGAATTGCCCGATCTCGCCGAACTGGGCGTGGTGTTCCTGCTGTTTTCCCTGGGCCTGGAGTTCTCCCTGACCAAGATGCTCGCCCTGCGCCGCGTGGTGTTTGGCCTGGGCAGTTTGCAGGTGCTGGGTTGCGGGACGCTGCTGGCGGTCTTGTTGATGGGGTTTGGTGTAGCGCCGGGTATCGCCTTGTTGCTCGGTGCAGGGCTGGCGTTGTCCTCCACCGCCATTGTCAGCAAGGAGCTGACCAGCCTCGGTGAAATCTTCAGCAGCCATGGCCAGAACGCGATTGGCGTGCTGCTGTTCCAAGATGTGGTGGCGGTGTTGCTGTTGACCCTGGTCCCGGTGTTTGCCGGCACCGGCGAGCAAGCCTGGTATTGGGCGCTGCCGTTGACCCTGGGCAAGACCGTGGTGTTGTTTGTCGGCCTGTTGCTTGCTAGTCGTTGGTTACTGCCGCGTTTGTTTCATGAAGTCGCCGCCTCCCATTCGGCGGAGCTGTTTGTGCTGCTGGCGCTGGTGATCGTTTTGCTGACCGCCTGGCTCACCCACCTGCTGGGGCTCTCCCCTGCTCTCGGGGCTTTCCTGGCCGGGATGTTGCTGGGAGAAAGCCACTACCGCCATCAAATCGAAGCGGATATCCGCCCGTTTCGCGACATTCTGCTGGGGCTGTTTTTCGTCAGCATCGGCATGCTCATCGACCTGCAACTGTTCGTCAGCCATAGCCTGCTGATCCTCGGCCTCACCCTCGCCCTGATGCTGATCAAAGGCTGCGTGGTCGCTGCGCTGGTCAAGCTGCGCGGCAGCGACGGTGAGACCGCCTGGCGCAGTGGCCTGGCCCTGGCCCAAGGCGGCGAGTTCTGTTTTGCCTTGATGGCGCAGATGCAGCAAAGCCGATTAATCCCCGATGAGTTCAACGGCTTGCTGCTCGCCGCCACGTTCTGCTCGATGCTGCTGACCCCGCTGCTGCTGCGCGCGGCACCGAGCATTGCCCTGCGCTTGCACCGCAAGCCCAACCAGCAAGTGCAACTGGAGGCAATCACTGCACTTAATGCTCAGTTGCATGGGCATGCGGTGATCTGCGGTTATGGCCGCGTCGGCCAGTCCATCGGGCGTTTCCTGCGCAAGGAGCAACAGGCGTTTATCGCCCTGGATGACGACCCGGAACGGGTACAGGAAACCGCCACTGAAGACAGCAGCGTGCACTATGGGGATTGCCGGCGTGGCGTCCTGCTCAGTGCCGTGGGCCTGGAGCGCGCGCGGCTGGTGGTGATCGCCGTGGACAACAGCGACGTCGCCTTGGTGGTGCTGAAGGAAGCACGTCGGATCAACCCGGACGTGCCGATCCTGGTGCGCACCCGCGACGACAGCCAGCTCGCCGAACTGAAAGCCGCAGGCGCCAGCGAAGTGGTGCCCGAGCTATTGGAGTCGAGCCTGATGCTCGCCTCCCACGCCTTGATCCTGCTGGGCCTGCCGGACCAACAGGTGCAGGCGCGGGTCGATGAGGTGCGGCAGAACCGCTACCGCCTGCTGCACGGTTTTTATGCGCAGCCGAACAACGAAGACGAGGCGCCGATCAATCCTGACTGACCGCGCCGATCTTGTGGATCGACAGGTCCGCGCCGTAATACTCCTCTTCCTGGCTCAGGCGCAGCCCGGTGACGCGCTTGATCACGCCGTACACCAGCAAGCCGCCGACCAGCGCCACGATCACACCGAGGGCGGTGCCGATCAACTGGCTGACCAGGCTGACGCCGCCCAGGCCACCCAGCGCCGTCTGGCCAAAGATGCCGCAGGCGATGCCGCCCCACACACCGCACAAACCGTGCAGCGGCCACACACCCAATACGTCGTCGATCTTCCAGCGATCCTGGGCGGCGATGAAACACCACACAAACAGGCCACCGGCGACGGCGCCCGTGACCAGCGCGCCGACCGGATGCATCAGGTCGGAACCGGCGCAGATCGCTACCAGCCCGGCCAGCGGGCCGTTATGCAGGAAGCCCGGGTCGTTGCGGCCAATGATCAACGCCGCGACCGTGCCGCCGACCATCGCCATCAACGAATTGACCGCCACCAGTCCACTCACGCCATTGAGGGTTTGCGCGCTCATCACGTTAAAGCCGAACCAGCCGACGATCAGGATCCACGAGCCCAGCGCCAGGAACGGAATACTCGACGGCGCGAACGCCACCAGGCGTCCCTCGCGGTAGCGCCCGTTGCGCGGCCCGAGCAACAACACTGCCGCCAGCGCCAGCCAGCCGCCCATGGCATGCACCACCACGGAACCGGCGAAGTCATGGAAGCTGGCGCCAAAGCGCGCGAGCAGCCAGACCTGCAGGCCGAAATTGCCGTTCCACACCATGCCTTCAAAGAACGGGTAGATAAACGCCACGATCAACGCCGTGGCACACAATTGCGGGGCAAACCGCGCACGCTCGGCGATGCCGCCGGAAATGATTGCCGGGATTGCTGCCGCGAAGGTCAGCAGGAAGAAGAACTTCACCAAGCCATAACCGTGGTCGGCACTGATCACCGCCGCCGGTTGCATGAAGCTCACACCGTAGGAGATCCAATAGCCTATAAAGAAATAGGCCAGGGTCGAGATGGCGAAGTCGCTGAGGATCTTCGACAGCGCGTTGACTTGGTTCTTTTGGCGCACGGTGCCGACTTCCAGGAACGCGAAGCCCGCGTGCATGGCCAGGACCATGACCGCACCGATCAGGATAAACAGGGTGTTGGAGCTGTGGACGAGCGTGTCCACTGCACTTTGCAAATTTTCCATGGAGGTTGGCAGGCCTGCAATAAAGGCAAAAAGCACCAAAGCGGTTCAAGCCAGGGTTGCGCGCACTAAATTGGCACCACCGGTCCCACCCCTCTTCAGAGGGTGTGAACCGCTTTAGCGCAGCGATCAACACAACAGGCCGTTGCCGACAGGGTTTTTCCGCGAGTTTCAGTTATTTAGGGTAAGGTTTTTCAAGGCATTGCCTGGGGCCGCCCGGATTCAGCGCAGGCCTTGAGGCCTGCGCACCAAGGCAAAGCAAAAGCTGTACCACACAATTGCACTGAACCTTCACCGACGCCGGTGACTCGAAACCACTACGTACAGATCAGCCAATCACGGAGATAACCATGGCCAGAAGAACTGCAAAGACTGCTCAAGAAATACTGATGGCGGATTTTCAAACCCTGGTGACTGACACCGAAAGGTTGCTGGACGACACCAAAGTGCTCGCCGGTGACCAGGCCGATGAGCTGCGGGCCAAGATCCACGACACGCTGCTCCAGGCCCGCGAAACCCTGAAGCAGACCGAAGATTCGCTGCGCGAACGCGGCCAGGCGGCCGTCACCGCGACCGAAGATTACGTGCAGGCCAACCCTTGGCAGTCGGTGGGCATTGCGGCCGGTGTGGGCTTTCTGATCGGCCTGCTGGCCACAAGGCGCTAAATCATGTCTATCGGCGAAACTGGCTCGTCCACAGGGACTACCTCAAGACGTCTGGGCGCGGCCGTTCTGGGCTTGCTGCACAGCCACGTCGAATTATTTGGCATCGAATTGCAGGAACAGAAGGCCCGCACCGTCAGCCTGCTGCTGTTCGCCGGCTTGGCGCTGGTATTTGCGCTGCTGTTGCTGGTGGGGTTGTCGACGTTGGTGATGATCCTGGTGTGGGACACCGGTTACCGCCTGACCGGGATCATCTGCCTCTGCGTGTTCTACAGCCTGGCCGCGGCGTTCTGCGGAGTGCGCTTGAAGGCGGCGGTGTTCGATGAATCCACACCGTTCCACGCCACCCTCGAAGAGCTGGCCAATGACCGGGAGCGCTTGTTGCCATGAGCCTGACTGAAATGCCTAAAAACACGTCGCGACGGGAAATGCGCAAGGCGTTGATTCGCCTGCGCATGGAAATGCACCGCCAGGAAATCCGCCACGAGTCCCAGCAATTGATGCTGCCTTTGAATAAGGTGCGCAACATGGGCCAGAACTGGCAGGGCAGCCTGGGCATCAAGCACGCGCCGCTGTGGGGCGTGGCGGCGGTGACGCTGATGGGCTTCTTGACCGGCAAAGGTGCCAAGGGCGGCGGTATCAGCGGCATGACCCGCCTGGTACGCCTCGGTGCCGGCTTGATCCCGCTGATCAAACTGGCCATGCAAGGCACTTCGCGTAAAAGTTGAAGCAGGCGGGCTGGCGCACGTTAAAGGTGAAGGCTGTACCTCTGGCTTAAAGGTGAATGCTGTACCTTTCTACGGCTTATCAGCCCTGCTGGCTGCATTCTTGCTAACAGAATCGGCCCGGTCCTCGTTTTTGAGGGCCGGGCCTTTTTTTCGCCACCTCTCTTAAGGAGGCCCCGTGATCGACGGGCAACCGCTTGCCTGCTTCCAGCCGTTTATCGACACCGCCACCGGCCGCATCGCCGGCGTCGAGGCCCTGGGCCGTCTGCGCCAGGTCGACGGCCGCTTGCAGTCCGTGGGCCCGCTGTTCGCCGACCCGCGCACGCCAGGCGTGAGCTTGCGTCGGCTTGACCGACAGATCCGCGATAACGCGTTGAGCCGCTTGCATGAAGCGCCTGAAGACTGGTTCCTGAGCTTGAATATCTCGCCGCGCTGGATCAACCGCCTGCGCCCGGGCCAAGCGCTGCCGAGCCTTAAACAGATCCACAGTCATGGTGTCGACCCACGGCGGATCGTGTTCGAGATCACCGAACTGGGCGGTGACATCCAGCGCCTGGCCAACGTAGTCGCACGTTATCGCGAGGCCGGCGCGCGCATCGCCATCGATGACTTCGGTGCCGGCTACTCGCAGCTTGACCGGGTACTGGCGTTGCAGCCGGATATTCTCAAGCTGGACATGCGCCTGTTCCAAGAGGCTGCACGCGGCGGGCCGAGCAGTGAAGTGGTGCGGGCACTCGCGCAAATGGCCGAGAAGACTGGCTGCTGGATCATTGCCGAAGGCGTGGAAACCGAGGCGCAGTTGAGCTTTGCCCTGGAGTGTGGCTCGCGCTATGTGCAGGGTTATCTGTTCGCCCAGGCGCAGTTGGACTGGTTCGCCGCCGACGCCTTCGTGCCGCGTTTCGCCCAGTTGCGCACGGCCTACGTCCAGCAAAAACTGGCTGAGCGCGGGCGCATCATGCAACTGCGCCAGCAACTGGCAGAGCTGATGAAGATCCTGCAGAACTGGGCCCTGGCACAGGCGCCGCTGAGCCAGTTGCCGCAACTGCCGGCTTTCCCCTGGCTGCTGCGGTTTTACCAGTGCGACCGACATGGCACCCAGCTGACGCCGAACTTTGAATGGCGCCAGGACGCCTGGCAGGCCGACAGCCGCTACCTGGGCCACAATTGGTCATGGCGCCCGTACTTCTACCACTTGCTGGCCGAAGGGTGGGAGGAGCGACGCCTGACCTTGTCCTCGACCTACCGCGACGCGACCACCAACCAGTATTGCCTCACGGCCGGACAATTCTTCGATAACGGTCAGCGTTTGCTGTTAATCGATATCGATGCGGTCGGGCTGTAGTTTTTCGCTTGCCCCGCCCACGCGGAACCGGGAAGCTGGCAGGGTCATTCACCGCACGGAGAGTAACCGCCTTGGATTGGCCCACCCTGCTTACCCGCGAACGTCTTGGAAAGCCCCTGCACAGCCCGGAAGAACTGGGCCGTAGCCCGTTTCACAAAGACCATGACCGTATTATTTTCTCTGGCGCGTTTCGCCGCCTCGGTCGCAAGACCCAAGTGCACCCGGTGTCCAGCAACGACCATATCCACACGCGCCTGACCCATTCGCTGGAAGTCAGCTGCGTCGGCCGCTCGCTCGGCATGCGCGTGGGTGAAACCCTGCGTGGCGCCCTGCCCGACTGGTGCGACCCGAGCGACCTGGGCATGGTGGTGCAATCGGCCTGCCTGGCCCACGACATCGGCAACCCTCCGTTCGGGCACTCCGGCGAAGACGCCATCCGCCACTGGTTCCAGCAGGCGGCAGGCCGCGGCTGGCTGGATGACATGAGCAGTGCCGAGCGCAATGACTTCCTCAACTTCGAAGGCAACGCCCAAGGCTTCCGCGTGCTCACCCAGCTGGAATACCACCAGTTCGACGGCGGCACGCGGTTGACCTACGCGACATTGGGCACTTACCTGAAATACCCCTGGACGGCGCGCCACGCGGATTCGCTGGGCTACAAGAAACACAAGTTCGGCTGCTACCAAAGCGAACTGCCGATCCTGGAACAGATCGCCCACAAACTCGGCCTGCCGCAGCTCGAAGAACAACGCTGGGCCCGCCACCCGCTGGTGTACCTGATGGAGGCAGCGGATGATATCTGCTACGCCTTGATCGACCTGGAAGACGGCCTGGAAATGGAGCTGCTGGAATACGCCGAGGTCGAGTCGCTGCTGCTCAACCTGGTGGGCGATGACCTGCCCCAGACCTATCGCCAACTCGGCGCCCAGGATTCGCGCCGACGCAAGCTGGCAATCCTGCGCGGCAAAGCCATCGAACATTTGACCAACGCGGCGGCGAGTGCCTTCGTCGAACAACAGGATGCCTTGCTCGCCGGCACCCTGCCCGGCGACCTGGTGGAGCACATGCATGGCCCCGCCAAACGCTGCGTGCTGGATGCCAAGGACATGGCGCGCAAGAAGATTTTCCAGGACAAGCGCAAGACCCTGCATGAGATCGGCGCCTACACCACCCTGGAAATCCTCTTGAACGCCTTTTGCGGTGCAGCCTTGGAACAACATGGTGGACGCACGCCGTCATTCAAGAACCGGCGCATTCTCGACTTACTGGGCAACAATGCGCCGAACCCACAGTGGCCTTTGCACACTTCGTTCCTGCGCATGATCGACTTTATCGCCGGCATGACCGACAGCTATGCCACCGAGATGGCGCGGGAAATGACCGGGCGTTCCAGCCCTCAATAACGAGCACGATCAAGCTGCCTGTTGCCTGAAAGGAATCTACCTACGAAGGGAACAGAGCGGCCTGATCGAATTCGCACAAGCACCCGATGAATAATCACGCACGCTCCGGGCGATCCAGGCGAACTGTTCCTACGCGCCCCCCATCGACGCTTGACTCACCGTGTGCCCCCCAAAATGCCCAGTTATCCGCTCCGTATCCTGTTGGTGGAGGATCATCCATTCCAACTCCTCGCCACCCAGTGCCTGCTCAGGAGCTTCGGCTTCGCACGGCTGACCCCGGCCGAAAACGCCGAGCAGGCAATCTGCTTGATGTCGCGGGCCGAGGTGCCCTTCGACATCATCCTGTGTGACCAATGCCTGCCCGATTTGCCGGGGCTTGAGCTGATTGAAATCGCCAGTCGCCGGCGCTTTACCACGACCGCCATCCTGCTGAGCGGATTGCCCGTGGTAGAGCTAGCCACCCTGATCGCCCAAGCCATGGATCGTGGCCTGCCACTGCTCGGCTATTTATCAAAGCCATTAAACAAAGATGAACTTGCACGCTTGATCTGCCCATTGCTCAGGTTACAAATGTAGGATTTTAAACATCATGATCCGATGAAATATGCCTGTACGATGCCCGTTAAATCCACGATAACAACCTTTAGCTCATTCACTTCCGAAGCCTTGTGATATCGCTTCACAAAGCCTTAGCAGATGGTAGGTATTTACCTTTTTTAGTGTAGGAATTTTCCTGTTTTGTACCTACTTGCCGCTGAGCTCATGCCCCCCTGTGCTCTTCTGAGCTAATGTGCCCGCTTTATTTGCACTTACACGGACTATGATCATGAACTCAGTTTTTATTATCGACGACCATCCGGTTATACGGCTTGCCATCCGGATGTTGTTGGAGCATGAAGGTTACAAAGTGGTGGGCGAAACGGACAACGGATGCGACGCCATTCAAATGGTCCGGGAATGCCTGCCTGACCTGATTATCCTCGATATCAGTATTCCCAAGCTGGATGGGCTTGAAGTGCTCTGCCGATTCAACGCAATGAATACACCGATGAAAACCCTGATCCTGACAGCCCAATCCCCTACCCTGTTCGCCACCCGCTGCATGCGCTCGGGCGCCGATGGCTACGTGTGCAAGGAGGGCGACCTGAGTGAGTTGCTGAGCGCCATCCGCGCGGTGCTGTCCGGCTATAACTATTTCCCCAGCCAGGCATTGACCACCAACGGTATAGACGGTGTGGAAACCCAGGAACTTGAATTATTCAAAACCGTCAACGATAGGGAACTAATGGTATTGCAATTATTTGCACAAGGTCGTACCAACAAGGAAATTGCCAAAGGCATGTTTCTGAGCAACAAAACAGTAAGCACTTATAAAAAGAGGCTGATGCAGAAACTTCAAGCCAAATCCTTGGTAGAACTTATCGAGATGGCAAAACGAAACGCGCTAGTGTGAGAAAGCGGATGCCCAGGCGTATAAAGGACTATCTGATTACATTGAGTGCCGGCTTGTGCTTCAGCACCGCCGTGCTCGCGAACCATCAAACGGGCCCGGAACATTTCACCTTGCTGAGCCGTGCAGGCTCCGTTCAACTGGAAACCCACCTGAACAAGGCCCAACGCCAATGGCTGCAAAACAAACGCGAGTTGGTGCTGGGCACCGCATCGCCTGACTATCCTCCCTTCGACCTTACGTCCAGTGGTCGCGACTATGAGGGGCTCACCGCCGATTACGCCGGCCTGCTCGCCAAGACGCTGGCCTTGCCGGTAAAGGTATTGCGCTACCCCTCCCGAGAGGCCGCCATCCGCGCCCTTGAAACAGGCGATATTGACTTATTGGGCACCTCGAACGGCTTTGAGGCGGCAAACCCGAACCTCACGCTCTCCGAACCCTATGCCGTTGACCAGCCGGTGTTGGTCACCCGCGAAGGTGAGACCCGCAGCCTGAATGATGGGCTGGCCGGAATGCGCCTGGCCCTGGTCTACCACTACCTGCCCCTGAGCGAAGTAGAAAAACTGTATCCCCAGGCGATCATCCGCGCTTACCCCTCCTATCAAAATGCCTTGAATGCGGTGGCATTCGACCAGGCTGACGTATTCCTCGGCGATACCATTTCCACCCATTACATGATCAATAAGGGCTACCTGAAAAACATCCACATGGCCAACTTCGGCAAACACGAGGCCTATGGGTTCAGCTTTGCCATGCCCCAGCACCAGCGCACGCTCTTGAGTATTGTCGACGCGGTGCTGACGGCCGTCCCTACCAATGAACGGGAAACCATCGCCAAGCGCTGGAGCGCCGGCAGCGACATCCTGTTGACCGACCAGAAGCTGCAACTGACGCAGCGTGAGGAGCGTTGGTTGAAGGACCACCCGGTGGTCAAAGTGATTGTGAACGAAACCTTCGCCCCGCTGACGTTCTTCGACGCCGAAGGCAACTTCCGCGGCATCACCGCTGACCTGCTGGAGTTGATCCGCTTGCGCACCGGGCTGCGCTTCGAGATCCATCGCGGGCGTGACCTGAGCGCGATGATCGAACAGGTGGACGCCGGTAAAGTCGACATGATTGGCGCAATCGTGCCCAGCGCTGAACGGGAAGCGCAACTGAACTTCAGTCGACCTTACCTGGAAAACTCCTATGTGCTGCTGACTCGCAAAGCCGCTGACGCCCCCTCGAACCTGGAGCAGATGGCCGGCAAGCGCCTGGCAATCACCCTGGGCAATCCTCTGGAATCCCTCCTGCGCCGCGACTTTCCAGAGGTCCAACTGGTCAAGGCCAGCGACACCTTCAGGGCCTCGGAACTGCTGGCCCAAGGGCAGGTGGAAGGCGCGGTGAACTCCCTGGTCGTCGCCAACTACTTGCTGTCGTCCTCGATGTTCCAGGACAAACTGCAGATCAGCACCAGTATCGGCACGGCTCCGGCCACCTTTGCCCTGGCGACGGCGCGCAGTGCCACCGAACTCAGCTCGATTCTCGACAAGGCCCTGCTGAGCATCGCCCCGGACGAGCTGGGCGTGATCAACAGTCGCTGGCGTGGTTACACCGCCGCCTCCGACAGCTACTGGCGCAACTATCACCAACTGATCACCCGCATCATCATCGGCACCGGGCTTTTGCTGCTGCTGTCCCTGGCCTGGAACGCCTACATGCGCCGCCAGATCAAACATCGCAAGATGGCTGAGCGAGCCCTCAATGATCAGTTCGAGTTCATGCGCGCGCTGGTCAACGAAACCCCGCACCCTATCTATGTACGTGACCGTAAAGGCCTGCTGCAGACCTGCAACGACAGCTACCTGCAGGTGTTCGACGTCAAGCGCGAGGACGTGATCGGCAAAAGTGCCCTCCAGATGAGCGAGGCGCTTGAAACGGACGCCGAGCAATACCATGCCGATTATCAGCGGGTGATGACCGAAGGCAACCCGCTGATCCTGGATCGCACCCTGTATATCCGTGGGCATAAACTGACGATCTACCACTGGATCCTGCCGTACCGCGACTCTACCGGGGAAGTACAGGGGATCATCGGGGGCTGGATTGACATCAGCGAGCGACGCCAACTGTTCGATGAGATCCGCGCCGCCAAAGAACGCGCCGACGAGGCGAATCGGGCCAAGAGCACGTTCCTCGCCACCATGAGCCATGAAATACGTACGCCGATGAACGCAGTGATCGGCATGCTGGAGTTGACCCTCAAGCGAGCCGACCAGGGCCATCTTGATCGCCCGGCCATCGAAGTGGCGTACAACTCGGCCAAGGATCTGCTGGAGCTGATCGGCGATATCCTCGACATCGCGCGCATCGAATCCGGCCGCCTGAGCCTGGCCCCGGAGCGCGTCAACCTACGCGAAGTGATCGAGTCGGTGGTGCGTGTCTTCGACGGCCTGGCGCGCCAGAAGACCCTCAGCCTGTCCCTTGAGTTCAAGCCCGACCGCGATGACACCGAAGTGCTGATCGACCCGCTGCGCTTCAAGCAAGTGCTGTCGAACCTGGTCAGCAATGCCATCAAGTTCACCGAGCGTGGCCAGGTAAACATCAAGGTGGAGGTATTGCCCACCGATGTGGCGCAACAGGTCGAGATGAAGCTGGTGGTCGAGGATACGGGGATCGGTATCAGCCGGGATGATCAGTTGCGCCTGTTCGAACCCTTTGCCCAGGCTGACAATTCCGGGCAGCTCGCCAGGAGTGGCGCCGGCCTGGGGTTGGTTATCTGCCGCAGCCTGTGCGCAATGATGGGCGGGCAACTGAGCTTGAGCAGCGTGCCTATGGTGGGCACCCAAGTGCATGTGAACCTGAAAATGGCGCGCCTGCAGCCGCTGCAGACAACGCATGAACCCAAGCCCGAGGCGCCGGCAACCGCGCGCGTACTCAATGTGCTGGTGGTGGATGATCACCCCGCCAACCGCTTGCTGATGTGCCAGCAACTGGGTTACCTGGGTCATCAGTTCACCGCTGCGCAGAACGGCGCCGCCGGCTTCCAGGCCTGGCGCCAGGAGCGCTTCGACCTGGTCATCGCCGACTGCAACATGCCCATCATGAATGGCTACGAGTTGAGTCGCTCGATCCGCGAATATGAACAGCGTGAGCAACGGGTGCCTTGCGTGGTGCTGGGTTTTACCGCCAATGCCCAGCCCGAGGAGAAACAACGCTGCGCTGAAGCCGGCATGAACGATTGCCTGTTCAAACCCATCAGCCTCACGGCACTGGAGCGGCAACTGGCGCAGATCGCCCCACAACCGGCCGCCCTGCACCTGGACCTCGGCAACTTCGAGGCCCTGACCGGCGGCGATCCTCAGTTGAGCTGGCGTTTGCTGGAGGAACTGCTCAGCAGCAGTCGACATGATCGCCAGGAACTGACTGCGCTGATTGGTGCCCACGCACCGCTCCAGGACATCATCGAGCAGGCCCACAAAATCAAGGGAGCTGCCCGCATCGTTCAGGCGACGCCACTGGCCGGACAGTGCGAAACCCTGGAACAGGCGTGCGTACGCGGCGATGACTGGGCGCTGATCGAAACCGGTGCGAAAGCCTTGGAGAGGCTCATGCTGGAGCTGGAGAGGTTACTGCAAGGGCAGCTTCACGGCCTGGATGGCCGGTAAGGGGCGGATGCCGCCCCTTGCGTGATCAGCAGTCGGTCAAGCGCAGGAAAATCGCCGCCAGCTGTTCAATGCCCGCTTGATCCTGGAGGGTAAAACGCGCCAGCGACGGGCTGTCGAGGTCGAGGACGCCAACCAGTTTGCCGTCCTTGACCAAGGGCACCACCAGTTCGCTGTTGGAGGCGCTGTCACAGGCAATGTGCCCGGGAAACGCATGCACATCCTCGACCCGCTGGGTTTGCCGCGACGCCGCCGCCGCACCGCACACCCCGCGGCCAAACGGGATGCGCACACAGGCGATCTGGCCCTGGAACGGCCCAAGCACCAACTCTTCGTTGCGGTTGAGGTAGAAGCCGGCCCAGTTCAGGTCGTCCAGCTGGTTGAACAGGAATGCAGAAAACTGCGCACTGTTGGCGATAAAGTCGCGCTCATCGGCCAGCAGCGACTCCAGTTGCGCGCAGAGCATGGCGTAGCCATTCAGGCCAGTGCCGGCGCTGTGTAGATCGATCATGGTTGAAGCTCCAGCAATTTGAGACCCACCCAGTAACGAGCGAATTGGTAGGCGCAACGGCCGTTGCGGTTGCCGCGACCGGTGGCCCAGCGCACGGCGAGGATGTCGAGGGCTTCATCGCGCTGCCACTGCAAACCGGCCTTGCTCGCCAGCTCGCCGATCCAATGCTCCACCACCTCAAGGAAGTGCTCCTGGGTGAAGGGGTAGAACGACAGCCACAAGCCAAAACGGTCGGACAGGGCAATCTTGTCTTCCACCGCCTCGCTGGGGTGCAGTTCGCCATCCACGCGTTTCCAGTTGTCATTGTCGCTCTGGTTTTCCGGCACCAAGTGGCGGCGGTTGGAGGTGGCGTACAACAGTACGTTTTCCGGCGCTTGCTCCAGGGAACCATCCAGCACGCTTTTAAGCACGCGGTAATCGCCTTCACCGGCCTCGAACGACAGGTCATCGCAGAACAGGATAAAGCGCTGCGGTAGCTTGAGCAATTGCTCGACCACACGCGGCAGGTCGGCCAAATGGTCGCGCTCGATCTCGATCAGACGCAAGCCAGCCTCGGCGTGGTGGGCCAGCAAAGCGCGGACCATGGATGATTTGCCGGTGCCACGCGAGCCCCACAGCAGCGCATGGTTGGCGGGCAGGCCGTCGATGAATTGTTGGGTGTTGCGCGCCAGCGTTTCACGTTGCTTGTCCACGCCGATCAGGTCGGACAGGCGCATGTCGAGGCTCACGTCCAGTGGCAGCAGGAAACCACTACGGCCTTCACGCTGCCAGCGGGCAGCCAGGCACTGGTTCCAATCGATGGTTTGGCGGGGCGCGGGCAACAGCGGTTCCAGGCGGGCAAGTACTGCATCGGCCCGCTCAAGAAAGGCATTCAATCGAGAGTCCACGATTATTCCTCTGGCAAGTTCTTGCAAAAGATGGCGTATTGGCAGCCCTGCGGCAGACCGCACGAGGCTGCGTAAAAAAACGATTCATGCCGGGCAGGCCAGAGCGTGTGGATGTTCAGCTATGCTTGCCGGGCGAAGGGAAACGTGAAGTGGTTCAACACTCGATGGATATCAAGTTCGCCCACCGCTTGTCTTATAAACAAGCCAGATTGACTGTGCTGGTTGGTTTCGTCTTGGGAACCTTGCTCAGCCTGATCCAAATCGGCATTGATTATGCCAGCGAAGACGCATCCATCAACCGTGAAATTCGCTCACTGATCGAAATCAGCCACAACCCCGCGTCACGCATCGCCTACAACATTGACGCCGAACTGGCCCAGGAACTGACCCTGGGCCTGCTGCACTCCCCTGCCATCATTCACGCCCAGTTGATCGACAACAATGGCGTGGTACTCGCCGATGTCGACCGGCCGCACAAGGAAAGCACCTACCGGCCCATCAGCGACTTCCTGTTTGGCGCCAACCGCCGGTTCGAAGACCGGCTGTTCCTCAGCCATATGCCCAACGAATCCCTCGGTGTACTGCGCCTGGACGTGGACACCTATGCGTTTGGCAGCCGCTTCCTGCACCGTGCCGAGATCACCCTGCTCAACGGCTTCGCCCGCAGCCTGTTGCTGACCGGCATCCTGCTGGCCTTGTTCTACGTGATGTTGACCCAACCGCTGGTGCGCATTATCCGCGAGCTGAGTCACCGCAGACAGGCACGCCTGGATTGTCCGCCCGGCCATGAACACGACGAAATCGGCGTATTGGTGAACGTTGCCAACCAGCAATTCGAAAACATGGAGACGGAGATCCAGCAGCGCCGTCACGCCGAGGATCGCCTGACCGAATACCTGGGGCAACTGGAGGACATCGTCTCCGCCCGGACCCTGGAGCTCAAGGCCAGCAACCAGCAGTTGAGCCAGTCCAACGCCGAACTGGAAGCGGCGAAGATGCATGCACTGGGCATGGCGCAGGCGCGGGCGGCGTTCCTGGCCAACATGAGCCACGAGATCCGCACCCCGCTCAACGGCCTGTTGGGGATGATCGCACTGTCACTGGACAGCCCGCTCAATGCTGAACAACGTCAGCAACTGTCCATTGCCCATGACTCGGGCAAGGTGCTGGTGGAATTGCTCAACGATATCCTCGACCTGTCCAAGTTCGACGCCGGCCAGCTGGAGCTGGAGCGCATCCCGTTTGACCTGGGCTCACTGGTGGAAGACACCGCCAACCTGTTGTCGCAGAACGCGGCGCCAAGCGTCGAACTGACCTGCCTGATCGACCCGCAGTTTCCCGCCCAGGTCTTGGGTGACCCGACCCGTGTGCGCCAGATCGTCAGTAACCTGCTGTCCAATGCCTTGAAGTTCACCCGCTTCGGCCGAGTCGATGTACGCCTCAGCGCGCTGGAAGGCCGGGTGCGCATTGAAGTGTGTGATACCGGCATCGGCATTGCCCAGGAAGCCCAGGTGAAGATATTCCAACCGTTCACCCAGGCGGGCGCCGGCATCACCCGCCAGTTTGGCGGCACGGGCCTGGGCCTGGCGCTGACGCACAACCTGTGTGAAGCCATGAAGGGCCGCTTGAGCATCAGCTCGGAGGTGGGCTTCGGCAGCCAGTTCTGCGCCGACCTGCCGTTGCCGATCCATTTGTCCGCCGTGCAACCGACACCGCTCAAAGGTGAAGTGATCGCCATCACCAGCGCCGGCAGCGGCCTGACCGAACTGCTCACCACCCTGCTGCCCCACTGGGGGCTGACACCGCGCTGCTACCCGCGTGATGAAGACGTGAGCGGGCAAACCCCGGACCTGCTGATCACCGATTGCCCCGAATGCCTGTTCCGCCTGCGCCCTTCCATCAGCGCGCCGATCCTGCTGGTAACCGCCTATGGCAATTTCATGCCGGGCGAAGAAGTCGCGGCACTGGCCCCCTTGCAGCAACAGGCGCGCCCCTTGAGCCGCAACGCGCTGTATCAGATTTTGCAACGTAACCTGCGCAGCGATAACCCGCTGATCATCGACCCCATCCAGATGGAAGCCGCGCCCCTGGCGCACCGGGCGCGCATCCTGCTGGTGGAGGACAACGCGGTCAACCAACTGGTGGCCAAAGGCATGCTGAGCAAACTGGGGTGTGAGGTGATCGTGGCCGCCCATGGCGGCGAGGCCCTCAAGTTTCTTGAGGACCAGCGCTTCGACATGGTGTTGATGGACTGCAATATGCCGGTGATGGACGGTTACGAGGCCAGTCGGCAGATCCGTCGCAGCGGGCGCTGGCCAGACCTGCCCATCGTCGCGTTGACCGCCAACGCCTTGTCCGAAGAGCGCGAGCGGTGCCGCGCCGCGGGCATGAATGACTACCTGGCCAAGCCGTTTCGCCGCGAGGAACTCAGCGGTTTGCTGGAGCTGTGGGTGCCGAAGACGACAAGTCTCTGATCTGCCGAAGCAACTGGTCCAGGCCATCGCGCAACGCGTCGGCCTGGTTCAGGTCGATGCCGCTGTCGCACAGCAGACGGGTCTTGAGGCCAAAGGCCTGGTCGCGCAATTGCACACCGGTTTCACTCAAGCTCAGGTGCACTTCCCGCTCATCCTTGGCGCTGCGCTGGCGCCGCACCCACTGGAGTTGCTCAAGACGCTTGAGCAGCGGCGTCAGCGTGCCCGAGTCAAGCATCAGGCGCTCACCCAGGGCCTTGACCGTGGGGTGTGCCGGCGCTGCGGCATGCCACTCCCACAACACCAGCATCACCAGGTATTGCGGGTAGGTCAGGCCAAGCTGATCAAGCATCGGCTTATAGGCGCGGGTCACGGCCCTGGAGGCGGCGTAGAGTTTGAAACACAGTTGGTGGTCGAGCGCCAGGGACACGGTCATTTGAGCAGGGCTTCGATCTCTTGGGTCAGGTCCTGCGGCTTGGTGGTCGGGGCAAAACGCTTGACGACCTGGCCGTCACGGCCAATCAGGAACTTGGTGAAATTCCACTTGATGCCCTTGGAACCCAGCAGGCCCGGTGCCTGTTTCTTCAACTGCACGAACAACGGGTGGGCATCGCTGCCATTCACGTCGATTTTTTTGAACAGCGGGAAGCTGACGCCGAAGTTCAGCTCGCAGAATTCGGAAATCGCGCCTTCGTTACCCGGTTCCTGCTTGCCGAACTGGTTGCAAGGGAAGCCCAACACCACCAGGCCCTGGTCCTTGTACTGCTGCCAGAGTTGCTCCAGGCCTTTGTACTGCGGGGTGAAACCGCACTTGCTGGCGGTGTTGACCACCAGGATGGCCTTGCCGGCGAAATCGGCCAAGGTCTTTTGCTCACCCTTGATGGTGGTGCAAGGGATGCTCAGCAGGTTGTCGCTCATGGCAGTGCCTCGATAAGGGGGAAAGAGGGATAAACATAGTAGGCAATTCAATTGTGTGCAATTTAATTGACTCAGCGAATGGCACGGTATCAGGTGGGAGCAACTGTCTTGATGGTTTTCATCAAGCCATTTTTTCCAGAGGCGGCAACGCTCCCACGGCTGTACTCCGTGTAACTGCTTTAGGTAATAGCTACCGCAGGATTTTAGGCGGCGTGCTCTT